>JAKZUG010000582.1:0-10931 GCA_047516705.1 Candidatus Poribacteria bacterium
AACTAGACCCCAGGTAAGTTTATTGAGACTGATAGCAAATAAAAGCCCGATGAGTGCATCGACACACGGCACAATGCCACCGGAGATACCGAGCGATAGCAAACCCCAAAAACCGGTCCGTTCCGACGGGACATGACTATGCGTCCGCCCACCATGACTGTGTGTATGATCGTGGTCATGTGAAGGGTCGTGTCCGTGGTCGTCATCATGTCCATGTTCATCGTCGTGTCCGTGATCGTGGTCGTCTGCGTGCGGGTGATCATGATCGTGGTCATGTGAAGGGTCGTGTCCGTGCGAATGATCGTGGGGATGCGGGTGATGTCCATGATCGTGACCGTGTACACTGCCGCTATAATACTGTTTCATATTTTTAGTAAGCAGCCACGCGCCAATACCAACAATCAAGACACCAGAGAACAGACTCAACCACGGAACGACATCCTCCGGTGCAAATCCTTGTGCTACCAGCATGACGATTCCGAGTGCAATGACGCTGAAAGTGTGTGTAAAGGTAACGACAATCCCAAGGAAAACTGCGTCAATTATCCTGCCTTTAGAACCGACGAGGTAAGCAGCGACTATGGCTTTTCCGTGTCCCGGTGTCAATGCGTGCAAGCCGCCAAGCACGAATGAGATAGCGAGCGCAGCAATTGCAAATCGGAGGGTAAGGGGTTGGGTCATAAACTCCTTTATCCGGTCGCCCGAATGTTCATGACCTTCATCCGCAAAAACCGACACGCACACGAGAATACTGATAACAGTAATAGTGGATAGCAATATGCGCTTGCAAGCTGCACTGCTAAAACAGAGATAACGTTTTTTCAAAACTTATTAAATCCTCGCGAATTTTTGGAAACGCCTATCCGCAACGACCTCACTGACATAGATGTCTCCGCTTGAATCAATCCAAATGCCGTGCGGGGAATCGCTGAATTGTCCGGGCGCATCACCCTTCTCGCCCCACCGTCCGATAACTTCTCCATCAAGTGTCATGATGCTAATGCGCTGTCCACCTTCGGCAATGTGGATGATATTATCGCTATCAATGAAGAGATCATTTGGAGAACGGAGATCTGTCCACTCGGTTAGGTATTCACCACTGTTATTAAAAATCTGACAGCGCAGGTTCCCGCGATCGAGAATATAGACGCGGTCGTTATGGTCTACAGTGACATCGTGTGGAAGGTTAAATTCGCTTGGTCCCGTGCCGGGTGCCCCCCACGAAACGATCACTTCGCCATCAGCAGTCATCCGGTGTACCCGTGATTGTCCATAGCCATCAGAGACGTACATCTCGCCGGAAGTAGAGAGGACAGCGCGCGTCGGCTGGTTAAAGGGAGTTCCGGGTGTACCCGGTTGATTGACAGTCCCGAACGTCTGCAATAATTCTCCATCAAGCGAGAATTTTCGCACTGTATGATCAACGGTATCGGTGGTATAGATTTCATCATCTGGACTAATCCAGATGCCGTGCGGTTTCTGGAAGATATCCTTGCCCCATTCGGTAACAAATGTGCCATCCGCCTCGAAAACGAGCATAGCGGGTTGTGGACTACGGTTGTAGACATAGACGCGATCGTTTGAATCACACGCCACGCCAGACACGAGCCCGAGTTGAGGTATCATACCCCACCCTTCCACGACTTCATACTGATATTCACCTGTCCCAAAAGTTGCCATGTTAATATCCCTCCGGTTAGGTACGAGTCCAGCCAATTAGCGAAGATAGACCTCAGAATCAGAGGCAGCACCCTCAAAAGACTTTTAATGAGATAATAATATATGATTATCGGGAATATTGCAATGCTTTTTCAACGATTTTGAAACACATTAATTCGTTTTGGCTGTGCGGTCTCGTTAAAGTAGCGGATATTAGTGTGCGGTATTAACGTCAAAAAACCCCGTTTATGAACAAAACAGCACGTGTCAGGTTTGCTTTCTGAAACCCGGTCGCATAGAGGACATTTGTCTCGTCAATATATGTGTATCTGTTCTTACCGAAAAAGTGTGTGATTTCAAAATTCAAGCGGAATGTACGACTTAAATCGTAATGGACCCCTGCTCCCCAGTCAGAGAGATCCGCGCTGAAATCGAAGAACCGAAAGTTAGAAGGATTAAGGGCATCGTTAACAAAATCAAGGCGTATGAGGCTGAAATACGCGAATGCCCGCGCCTCACGATAATTGTAGAGGCTATGGTCGCGTGTCCATGTAAAATCAACCTGGATTCGATCGTCCCAAGAGTTTTCAGTCGCCCTATCGTCTTGATTAAAACTCCCGCGAAAATCTTCAAAATCGCGTGCACGATAATAACTCGTATCCGTCATCCGGACGTAAGTGAGTTGATTGGAGAGCGCGAGGCGAAACGATTCGTTCAGATCATAAGAGAGGATTAAATTTGCATACGCGGTATCTTGAACAATCTGCTCATCAAAATCGGATTTGGTATAAAGATCCGCATCCAAATCATCTTGATTGTCGATTTCAATGTCTTGCAGATCGCGTGTATAACGGAGTTTGAGTTCCGTCTGGAACATTGAAGAGAACAAGGATGTGGTCGGGGCATATTTCCTAAACAGCAACACCGCTGGATTGAGATAGTAAAGGTTTCCGGCACTGTCAATTCCCTTAAGTTGCAGCGCGACATCGGTCTCAACTTCTCGCCGAAACGGGATAAGCAGCTTCTGCGTACACACACCGTCTGTGGTAAACCGTTGGATACGCCGCAGACGGTAACGAAACAGCCGTGTACCACCACTGTAGCGTCGCGTCGGATCGTCAAGTCGCTTAGGAAGTGTGGAGGCGAAATCTTTTAAGTACTTCGCCGTGTCTGCGACAAGGAGTGTTCCATCTGTCAACGCTGCTATCCGAAAGGGGGCGATAAATTGCCCAGCTGCGTCGCCGTATTCGCCGAAAGCGCGTAAGAACTTTCCTTCGGCACTATATTTCAGTACCCGATGTCCTGTTTCATCAACAACGTAGAGATTTTCTGCTGGATCTACTGCCATATCCACCGGGTGTACGAGGTGTCCTGTCCCCGGTTGAGCGAGCGGATAGCGGGCAACAGGTTCACCTTCTGAACTGAGTTTGTAAACCGTTCCACTATCGCAAACATAGAGATTTCCATTTGCATTTACTGTTAGAAGAAACCCGCGTTTTGTATCCCCTTGTGGGATAATGAGTGCATAATTACCATCAGCATCCAAGCCGGGTGAAGCTGCT
This sequence comes from Candidatus Poribacteria bacterium, assembly GCA_047516705.1. Lineage (GTDB taxonomy): Bacteria > Poribacteria > WGA-4E > WGA-4E > WGA-3G > WGA-3G. The sequence continues at coordinate 3,222 of JAKZUG010000582.1, forward strand.
TCAAGGGGTGCTATCCGCTGACTAAAATCTTGCATCGGGTAACTTGCGACAAATACGCCTTGCGTGTCAAATTTATGGATACACGGACCGTAGTTAAAGACTTTGGGTCCCAATGTCGTTTGTAAGTTGGGGTCTGAAACCTGAACGAACATCCAATCCATTACATAGATACTACCATCCGTGCCAACCGCTATAATTGTCGGATTGATAAACCGAAATTCGCCCTCCGTCTCCATCTGGATGTCAAATACAAAACCCCCTATTTCATTGAACTTCTGAATTCGGAAGTTATCCGTATCAACGACATAAATGGCACCGTCAGGTCCAAACGCCATGAACAAGGTCTCTGCGAATTGTGCTTCACCCTCTCCTTTTCCACCAAACTCGGCAACAAATTCAAATTCTTGTGCGGCGTTTACGTGTATCGGAAGCAGCAACAGCAGGCAAAGCATTAAGTTTTTTAATTTAAACATGTGCGATTTTTATATGTGTCCTCGATTTTTTGCTTCTTGGAATACAGTGACCGTCCTGCAGTCAAATATTTAGCGTTTAGACACATTTATGTATTTTTTTATTTTTTTGGGATGTTATCCAAGACTCCGTTAATAAATTTTGGGGAATCTGGGGTGCTGTAAATTTTCGAGATTTCAATCGCCTCATTAATTGAAGTCGCCGGATCAATGTCGCTAAGATAAAGAATTTCATAGGCCGCGCATCGTAGGATAGAGAGGTCTACGACAGGCATCCGATGGAGTTTCCAATTTTTAGAGGTGTTTTGAAGCAATTCATCGATTACTTCCAGATGTGAAGTGGTGCCCTCAACGAGTTCCACAGCGAACGGACGGAGTTTTGCAGATGTATCATGGCTCCGCCAGAACTCTTCTATGACAACCGGTACCGGCGCTTTGGTGAGTTGAATCTCATATAGCATTTGCATCGCGACGATGCGAGATTGCCGACGAAGAGACATTATAATTCCTGATTCTCTGATTTTTCAGTGTTAATGCGAGAAGTATTATTCCATTAGATACGCTATCCTGTATTATACATGGTTTTCGGCGGCATGTCAAACAAAAACAGCAGAAGAGGCAGTCAGCAGTCAGCCATCAGTGAGTGTCGCGACCCGGAGATCGCTCCCACAAGAAAGGGTCCGCGATCGGAAAACCGAAGTTATGGGAGAACTGAATGGCTCTGCAAAAATGCGGGGCCGGAGGAGGCAGGCTTTAAGCATAATCGCTGGTGAAATTTGAAAACCTACCAGAAAAAAGACATTTTTAATTACGGATTTTACTATAAGTACAGATAGGACTTACGCAAATTTAGCAAAAGAGAGATATTTCGCACGTAAAAAGTGGATATTCAGACGTTTTTAACCCCCTAAATCCCCCTTATCAGGGGACTTTTGAAACCGCTGCGTAAGTCCTAACAGAAAAAAAGCAGATACAAAGTCTGAAATACTTGACAATTCTGTAAAAAACCCTTAGAATTCCGTATATTAGCCTTCAGCGAAAGGAAAAACTGGTGAATTTACACAAAAAAGACTACGGTACTGTCGCAGGACCGCATCCTCGCACCGCTCAAGCGGGGTTCGAGATGCTCCTTGCTGGCGGAAACGCTGTTGATGCTGCTGTCGCCGCAGCATTTGCAGAAGGGGTCGTGGAACCTTCGCACAACGGGATTGCGGGGTACGGCGGTTGTGTGCTTATCTATCGTAGCAAAACGCGGGATGTCATCGCAATAGATTACAACTCCGCAGCACCCGTAGCTGCCTCCGAAGATATGTTCACAATTGAAGAGGCACCAGATACAGTTGCGGGGTACCGCGTGCCGGGACGCGTAAACGTCCACGGACCGCAGTCCATTGGGGTACCAGGGGTCGTCGCTGGCTTGTGCTTGGCGTTAGAGGAGTTTGGAAGTCTTCCTCTCGCCGATGTTCTCCGCCCTGCTATCAATTCCGCACGCCACGGCTACGCCCCGAACAGTGCGAACCGCGGCGGGATAGCTGGAAACGCTGAACGGTGGAAGCGGGACTTCCCTGAAACCGCACGTGTTTTCCTCAAAAATGGCAGACCCCCGAAGAAAGGAGAAACGCTTACGAACCCTGAACTCGCGCGGACTTTGGAGGCAGTCGCGGAGGGAGGACATTCTGCATTCTATGAGGGAACAGTCGCCGAAACAATCGCAAACCATATCCAAGAATTAGGCGGATGCTTAACTTCAAATGATCTGAAGAATTACCGTCCTTTCATCACAGAACCGTATCAAATTCAGTACCGAGGCTACTCTGTCTACACAGCACCACTCGGTGCGGGTGGACTGACGACCTTACAGATGCTCCGACTGGTAGAGGAGTTCGATGTGGCAGAGATGTCTGTTACTGAAAGGTTCCACCTTTTCGCTGAAGTGATGAAGGTTTGCTGGCCCGAAAGACTCCGGCGATTTGGAGATCCGAAGGTTGTTAGCATAGACATCGAAACAGAAGTCTCAGATAGCTTCACCGCTACACTGAGTGAAAAGTTGAAGGCAGGACTGAAATCGCCTCAACCTGGGGAGGTTGTCTACCATGAACCGATGAATTGCACAAGCCATATCTCCACTGCGGATGCGCAAGGTAACATGGTGTCCCTGACGCAGACACACGGCGGGGGGTTCGGTTCAATGGTGACAGTCCCGGGGACTGGATTGCTCTTTGGACACGGTGTCGGGCGTTTCGATCCGAGACCAGGGTTCGCGAACTCAGTCGGACCCGGAAAACGTCCACTTCACAACATGGCTCCGTTTCTCGCTACGCGGGACAGTATGCCTTTTGCCACCTACGGTATTCCCGGAGGCAGAACTATTCCGAATAATCAGCTTAACATCAGTATTAACCTTATGGACTTGCAGGTGCCAATGCAGCAGGCATTAGACGCGCCGCGTTTCCATAGCGACGGTGCTGAACCGATCCAGATTGAATCACGCGCCGGTGAAGATATTCTCATGGGGTTGAGAAAACTCGGGCATGAAATCACGGCAAGCGCAGGCATCGGCGGTCCTGGGCACGGTGTTCGTCTATGGAATGACGGAAGTCACCATGACGGTGGCACGGATTCACGAGGCGAAGGCAAAGTGATGGCGAAATAACAGGAGATCTGGCAATGGTTTTCCGCAACGATGCACTCGCGGGGCAACACATCGTTATTTCCGGTGGGTGTGGAGCGATCGGGATTGGCATCGTAAAAAAATTGATGGCACACGGCGCAAACCTAACTGTAAATGATATCCTGCCGGATCAACTGGCGATGGACAGACTCAGCCAAAACGGAATTGACATAGAAAAAATTAACTATGTTAACGCAGACCTGACAGATACTGATGAAACTGATATGTTGGTAAGTGCTGCGCGCGAACGGTTCGGACCTATCCACGTCGCACTGTGTCATATCGGTATGGTGATTCCAAAACCGTTGTTAGAATACACAGCAGAAGAGTGGGATGAAACAATGGCGGTCAATGTACGAACAGCGTTTTTATTCGGCAGTGCCGCATCCCGTTCAATGCTTGAAGATGGTGTTAAAGGACAACTTATTTTTACCACATCTTGGGTTGCTGATGTACCGTGGCCCGAGATTGGACCGTATAACGCAAGTAAGGCAGCGATGAAGCAGTTAATGCGTTCCTTCGCACGGGAATTGGCGGATAAAGGGATTCGTGCAAATGCAGTCGCCCCCGGCATCGTCAGTGTTGGACTTGCCAAACAACAGTGGGATACGGATCCAATCTACCGGGCTCGCGCACAAAAAGCAATCCCACTCGGCGTTATGCAACCGCTTGATTCGGTGGCAAACGCCTTCCTATTTTTGTGTAGTTCCGCCGCAGATTATATGACTGGGACAGTGCTACTCGTAGATGGCGGATGTAGCCTATATCCAATGGACGATGCTTAGTCGGTACGTGGGATGAGTGAAACAATCCTGCGTGCAGTTTAAACCGGTTTGCGTCTATTCGGAGACCCAATTCGTAACTGAATTTTTTAGTAGCAGTGGTGTCCATCGGAAAACCAGAGCAATGTTTTCTGATGCGGTTTTAATCTTACGTTTCGTATAAAACACGAAAAGACGGAGAAATTATGTCACAATTTATAAAAGCCGCGACAACCGATCAAATTCAGCCCGGCAGATGTATCGGTGTAAAAGTTGATGGCGTTTTCATCGGTATCTACAACGTTAAGGGTGAGTATTACGCAATGAACAATATCTGCCCACACCTCGGTGGCGTTTTGAGTTACGGCTTCTTGGACAATAATTGTGTTACGTGCCCACTGCATATGTGGGAATTTGATGTGACGACAGGGAAATGTGTGTGGCCAGGGGAAGAAAGTCTCCCCACCTATCCTGTGAAAGTGGAGGGTGACGATATTCTTGTGAATGTGGATACCCCCGTCCATGCGAGTTAGGACCTGTTTCGTATATAGACTTTGGCAGAAGGCGTGGTCAAGCGATAGCGCCTCTTTAAGAGGAGTAAAAAGATTATGGCATATCTGCTTACCGGTGGCATGGGATGCATCGGTACTTACGTCATTCGCGACCTATTAGCCGCCGGTGAAAAGGTAGTGGTTTACGATTTTGCTTACGACCTAACCATTCCAAAGATGGTGCTCACGGATACGCAAATTGAAGGGTTCACCTTCGTGCAGGGCGACATTACTGACCTGCCACACGTTTTACGCACCATCCAAGAACACGAAATCGATCGTGTGATCCATCTCGCCTCATGGCAGGTGCCAGCGTGCGATGCGAATCCACCGCAGGCATTAAAAATAGTCTGCGAAGGCACAATCAACATATTGGAAGCTGCGCGTATTTTCAACCTCAAACGCGTTGTCTGGGCAAGCAGCGTTGCGGTCTTCGGATCCCCAGAAGATTACAATCACCAACAGATCCTTAACGATGCGCCACACTATCCAAAGTTTATCTACGGTGCGTGTAAATCCCTGAATGAAAAATATGCGACACACTATTTCGATGCTTACGGTGTTGACTCGATCGGGCTTCGGTTTACCGCTGTCTACGGTGTCGGTAGGACGCGGGGTATGAGTTCCTTCACGACGCAATTGATTGAGGCAGTAGCATTGGGCGAACGGCATGTCTGTCCATTCGGTGACGACGTAGTGGATTGGCAATACGTGGAGGACGTTTCCAGTTCAATTGTACTCGCGTGCACCTGTCCGACGACGCAGACACGCGTTTTCAATGTGAAGGGCGGTATTCGACCCGTCAAAGAAGGCGTAGCGTATCTCAAGACGCTGGTGCCGGACGCACAGATCACGTTGGAGCCGGGGGTATTCGGAATTTCTTGGGATTACGACGCAACACCAATTGCTGAAGAGATGGGGTTTACGCCTGCCTATACGATGGAGCAAGGGATTCTGAAAACGTTCAATCGTTTCCGAGAGCGTGCCGGGTTGACACAGGTATTATTATAGGGGCGGAATACGTCCGCCCACTCAACAATGAAAGAATTCTTATGCTGTCTGACTTTCAAACTAATAGTACTTTTTCATCTGTGCCCAAGTGACAGCCAACTTTCCTCGGGCATCAACAGACAGCACGCGTTCCCAAGGAATATTTTTGCCTTTGGAATCGGCTTGATGTATATCGTCAAAGTTCGGATGCCCCCATCCGCCGCTGTTGTTATCAACAACGACAAGTTTAGCGATCTCACCTTTCAAATCGGAAACATCCCACTCTTTTCGGCTCATGGTTTCAGTGGCATTACCTGTTGATGTTCGTTCGACCTCGTCATTAATCACAAGGTTAACACAACATGGACCCGGATCACCTACCCAAGGGTGATTGCCGCCACCCATAAGAAAATTCATCGTTTCGCCAACAATGGTGAACTCAATTGAGGTCAAGGTGCCTTGAGGGGCATCCACACCGTCTGCAAGATCACCTGGCTTCTGCCCCAGTTTTGCCCCTTTGTCCGGTCCTTGGTACTTTTCAGCTAGTCCAAGCCACCAATCTCCCTGATGTTGAGAAGGCTGTCCTCGGTTTCGTGCTGTTGGGTTATCTCCCCAAGTCGGTTGGAAATCAAACGCTGCTCCTGTTTTCTCCCAATCGGTGAGGTCGCCTGTCTCAAAATCGTTGTTAAACGCCCGCGCTGAGGCGAGATTGACAGGTAGAACGAGCAATATCAGGAAGACAGATGGAATCATGAGTGAAAAAAATACTTTTTTCATGAGGTCGCCTCCTTCTGTTTCTGAGGGTTATGTGTTTCAGGTAATTTGCTCACCAATCTGGGCGAATTGGTGTTAAGTCTGTGCAAAATACAAACTCGCGTACATAATACATTATTGTGGAATTAATGTAAAGAAAAATTGTGCATCGCATTTTGCGGGATACCTAATGGAGCGAACCTGCCCCTACCAATATAACACCAGTTGCAATCAATCCGAGTGTGCTATTGACCTCCGGTGGAACCGTTATCAGCGTGAAAATAATCGGATTCAAAACTACTGTTTTCCATGTTACCTCGGGAACTTTTGTAAGTCTGTTAAACATTGAACATCCTTTTCTGCCCCGATTTGCACCAGTCATCTACTTGGAATAATGTGAGTTCGATTAATCATATATGGCATTTGGTCGGTTAAGGGCATTTACCAAAACCGAACAAGTAGATGCGTTCAACGGGCATTAGAAGCCTGAAATCACTCATACACGAATGAAACCGGGGTCCCACCCGTTACTGGGAAGTGAACATTCCGAGACCGCCAGCGTTGGAAACCCGTATAAAGTTTAACTCGAAAGTTGAACTCGATTTGAAAACGAAGTCCGTAATAATCTATTATTTTTTCTGCGTCCAACGCTAAGTCAGAACTGAACAATAGAACGTGTGATTTTTTCTCTCTCAGCAGCTGCGTCTTGAGAATACACACTACATTTAGGGGTTCTGGGAACTTTTTGTGGTGCAACTCCGCTTGATAGACTTGCGTGGTAATGTTTTCATGCGTCTGGGTAGAGACACGATATTTCGGATCAATCTGCTGCGGATTGAAACGCTGCCCATACAGGCACGGGCGTCCGCGTCCGGCGTAAGGTGCTGTCGCTGGAAAATACAGGGCGGTATTGACGCGCAACTTTGAAATCAAAAACAATCCACATTGTTGCGTCATCTGTAGCGCATGATTGTGTCCAAAGTATCCATCAAGTACAAGGTAGCGCAGAGGTATCAAATCGCCAATACGTGCGAGCAACGCCTTCACCATCGTTTGAAGGTGTTTCAATGTATCGCTAAACTCCACCTCTGTCTTGTTTTGGTTCCGACTGCCTTTCGGACGTCCACGTTTGTGGTTTTGGGGCGGTGTTTCAAGGGGCTCACAAGGTTGCGATGGCAGTCCACTTTGAGTCGAGACAGTGTCACCACGCACGATTTGCTCCATAACCATGGGGTAAGAACGCCGTTCCTTGACACTCACTAACGACAAACCCAAGAACGCTAAACCCGGTATCGTTTTACCTTCCGCAGACGAGAAGAAACGCGATAAACCATAACTGGATTGCCCCGATTTCGACACGGTTGTTGCGTCTTCAGCGAGGATATAGGTGCTTTCACAATCCAGCAGATACGTGCTGAAAAATACCCAGCATACAGTCCCCCAAGGGATAACGGTGTTGAAAAAGCGTTGGACCGTCCGGTAGCTCCCGCCTTCTGACGTCCAACGTGAGATAT
>JAKZUG010000583.1:0-2821 GCA_047516705.1 Candidatus Poribacteria bacterium
CTACGTAGTGGATTGTCTTGCTCACGATGTGGAAGTGAAAGAGACCGTTGTTTACTTCAAAGAGATGTTCCCTGATTTTGGTAAGGGAGTTGATCCCGATATGCTCAATCGTATCCTTGCGAAACGGATTTATGACATCAAACGCAAGAATCGTGATGAAATCGAAGCGTGCCGTCTAAATTTCCCCGACTCCGTCACGCATATCCCAATAGTGTATCCGGAGGTACGTCTACGGTATCTTCAGCGTATCTGGGACGAAACGCCGGAAAAGTCGTTGGTTCGGATTGGTGTTGATGCTGATGGCAATAACTGTTAGGTATATCGCACACTGGTAGACGAACGCTTGGCAATACTTAAAGGAGCGCGCTTAGAAATGCGCGAACTGGGAATAGAGGAGAAAGATATGGATTGGTCGGACTGGAAGTGATTTATGTTTGCCTCGTGTCACTGAAGATCACGTGAGTTTGTGAACGCCTCGCCTTACTTTACGTATTTGTTTGGATTTGACGAGTTGCTTCAATGCGTTGTTGAGGCTTGTGTGTGTGCAGTCGAGAGCGTTGAGCATCTCGTCGGTTGTCGCTGAAGCGTCTTTGTCCTTCAGATATGAAAGAATTTGTCCCGCCACGTCTTTTTTCCGATTTGTCTTGCCTGTATTGTTTTGCGTCGCTTTTTTCTCCTGTGGCGCGATGGGCTGCTCTATGTCGCGCGTATCCTCTGCGATTTCACCGAGATCGGTATGTGTCGCATCTTTAGGCTTGGGATTCAGCCGAACGGATAATCCTGATGGGTCTATCTTCCACATCAGCACAAGAAACACACCGCATACGGAGCAGAACGGCATAAATACACCGCGCGCATCTTCTCGGCTTCCAGTAACCTCGCTATCGCAAAACGGACAGGCGATATGATCAGCAATGTTGAGTTTCCCTTCGCGTTCTGCCTCGCCTATATCGTAGGATGTAATACACCCACGACTCTTGAGTTTAGACATTATTAGCACCTCCAGCATTATTAACTGGTTTATTAAGTCTCTGAAATGGTTGATAAAGTGTTTGGAAAATGGTTGACTAAAGTGGTTATCCGGTTCTTTATTCAAGATTTTTTGTATAAGCCCGTCCACATAGACCCGCAAAAATTGTCCCTTGCCCGCCCTGAAGAAAAGCCCTATACGCCTTATTGGTATGTTTTGACAAATGTTAGAGAAAAAACGCCATAATAGCCCATAGAACGCATTTGAAACACCGTCCAGTGTGTTTACCCTCTGTGAATCATCGAAAGCAGGTAGGCTTGACACAGACGCTAAATTTTGGATGATACGGAGCGATGCTGATTCGTTTTGATGTATCTTTGGCGAAGGCACAACAATCATCTTTGAAAATTAGTAACCATCTTGAAATTACATCACATCGCAAACGATTATTTAGTACTTAGGGCTGCCCGCCTGAAAATGAGGCGTTTGTCCGCCCAGTTTAACGATTTTCAACTTTTTTAACTAATGTCTGTTGCATGCGAATGCGTCAAACCAACCGTGCAGCGTATGTTTAGACCGATACGAAAAATTAGAAATTTAATTTATATTTTTTAGAATATTGGGCGGAATTGCTAATGAATGTCCCCCAAGTGGATACTTCTTTCCGACAAGGATCGGAAAAACTGTTATTCGTCTGCGTTAGTATTATCGCCGATTTGTCTTTGCGTATCACCGATTTCAAGCGGACGTGTCTGCGGTTTTGGGTATGCTGGGTCGCGTGTCATCATATAGATGGCGGACATCGTTTTCATCATTGCGTTGGTGAGTCGCTCGCGTTCGCGAGTATATTCGGGTGCCGGTGGTAAGGCATCGAAAGCGTCTTTGAGTTTTTCATAGTGTTGTTGCATCGCCTCTACCTGCTCAGTGACATGTGTCAAAGGTAGATTCTGGATCTCTTGTAGATGTTCAGCACGCGCCGCCTCCCATAAGTCATTATATTTTTTCGGGAACCGTGCCTGTCCGCGTTTGAGGTAGTTCAGTTGGGTGGAGAGATAGTCACGGCAGGTCTGCTGCATTGTAGGGTAGTGGTCTGCATAATACCGCAGGGGCGTGAGCCCTTCGCCCTGGGGCTTGTCCAAAACCAGAGAAATGACTTCAGCGGTCGTCAGTCCACAGGCATGATGCCGGACGGCAAATTCTCGGAGATTACTACCAATGATGTATTGAAAACACGACGATTTCAAATCCCGTAGAATGTAAGAATTACGTCGTTCCTGATTCCAATCATCCCATTTGGAGACTGAATGATATTTGTCAATGACCTCATCCACCGACGTTAACGTTCCACGCGCAACATCTTTTTCGGTGTAGAGAAACTCTTGCATCGCAATCACAAGGGTCATGTGAGCGAAAGCGCGTGCACCGTCTTGATGGTGTTGCCAATCGGAATACTTCTCACCTGCCTGCGACAATGACAATTCTATCTGATCTGCTGCGAAGTTGTCTGGATCATAAACGGCTAATGCTGCCATTTTTGTATCTCCTGTGACGCAACGTATCTGAAAGGTTCGTTGCGTCGGTGCAGTTGCGGAAAAGAATTATTTAAAATCTATGAAATCTATGAAAGTGGTGAATTGGTGTTCGATGAATCGGTGAGTTTGTCCCCCAAGCGTCGTGGGTTTGTCCCCCAAGTGTCGTACGTTTGTCCCCCAGATGTTCTCAGCCTGATCGAGCATACCAGCCACGCCTGGACTTGACGATGTGTCCCTTTTCGATAAGCCGTTTGATGGCTTCATACGTATTTTTGTGGTTGCCATCTATTTTTCTTTTTATCTCCGCTGCGCGCATCGG
>JAKZUG010000584.1:0-2959 GCA_047516705.1 Candidatus Poribacteria bacterium
CGGCAGTGAAAGCGGATGCACAAACCGCCAACGGCAGATTCTCAGCTGGTACGCCTCGCTCCTCCGATGGCGCGTTGCTATTTCTGCAACACATGCTCTCCAAGATGGAGGACAACGGGAGTCGGGTTGGAATCGTCTTTAACGGGTCGCCGCTCTTTACGGGGGATGCCGGCAGCGGTGAGAGTGAAATCCGACGTTGGATTATCGAAAACGACTGGTTGGAGTGTATTATCGCGTTGCCCGAGAAACTCTTTTTCAATACCAGTATTTCCACGTATGTCTGGCTCTTAACGAATCGGAAATCAAAGAGGCGACGAGGCACGATACAACTGATCAACGGTGCTGGATTTTTCGAGAAAATGAAAAGAAATCTTGGTGCCAAAAATGTTTTCATTTCTGATAACCATATCCATCAACTAATACAACTCTACACCAACTTTGAAGAGACCGAACACTCCAAAATCTATCCAAACAAGTTCTTTGGCTACACGAAGGTGACTATTGAGAGACCGCTCATTGACGAGGAAACAAGGGATGTCGTCCAGGACAAGAAGGGCAATCCGAAACCGGATACTAAGCTGCGAGACCATGAGCGCGTACCTCTCACAGAGGACATTGATGATTACTACCAACGAGAAGTGAAACCGCATGTGCCTGATAGTTGGATAGACAGAGAGAAAAATAAAGTGGGCTACGAAATCAACTTCAATCGGTATTTCTATCAGTACACGCCGCTGCGCTCATTGAAAGAAATCACGGATGAATTGTTGGCACTGGAGCGGAAAAGTGAAAACTTGCTGAATGAGGTGTTGGGTTTATAAGAGGGATAAATTATGATTACCGAACTCAGGGCACAAAATTTCAAATCATGGCAAGATACTGATACGCTACAGTTCGCCCCATTAACCGGATTTTTCGGCGCGAATAACTCAGGCAAAACCAGTATCTTACAGGTACTGCTACTACTCCAGCAAACTGTAAGAGAAGAAAATTGCAATTTCCCACTTAACTTTGGTAAAGGCAATAACTCACTGGTCAATTTAGGCAATTTTGACGCTGTTATTCACCGGCACAATAAGACTTTTAGTTTAGGTATTTCGGTGTCGTGGAGACTACCTAGGAAAATAAAAATTAGGGGCAACTTAACCGATTCCCTTTCTTTCTCAACAACCATTATTAAAAAACATGAGGAGTTGATGTTAGAGCGTTTTCGTTATACAACTAGTGAGTACGACTTGGAGATAGGGTGGACGGATCAAGGATACAGGTTAAAACATAATACGATAGAGGTAAACCCATTTAGATGTTATGGGGTTGTTAATCCAATAGGACCTCTGGAAGAATTTTTGCCTCTTCAGGAAGCTTTTAAAGACCTGTTCTTTCGAATCCACTATCTCGGCCCGCTCCGCGAACATCCGCGTCACCATTATATCTGGGAGGGCGACCATCCAAAAAGCATCGGGCAGGAAGGGGAAAAGGCGATTCCCGCTCTGCTCTCCGGGCGGATTCGACACCTTCCTATTGACGAGCAGATACTGAGTTGGTTGCAGCGGTTGGAACTAATCCATTCCTACGACCTTCACCCTGTCTCTGATACAAGTAGGGATTATGAATTCCTCGTCAAACAGTACAAAGACGGTCCTGAGGTTCGACTGACAGATGTCGGTTTCGGTGTTTCCCAAGTCCTACCTGTCCTGATTCTTTGCTATTACGCACCTGAAGGTTCAATCCTCATCCTTGAGCAGCCTGAAGCGCACCTGCATCCGAAAGTACAATCAGATTTGGCAGATGTTCTCATTGATGTTATGAAAAATCGGAACGTACAGATTATTCTTGAGAGCCACAGCGCGCTTCTGCTTCACCGCTTGCAACGACGCATCGCCGAAGAACAGATTGCGGCAGATGATACAGCACTCTATTTCTGTCAGATCAACGACGGCACATCCGAAATTGAACGACTCAAGGTTGATGAATACGGCAACATACGGAATTGGCCCCAAGACTTCTTTGGCGATGACATAGGTGATCTGGTGGAAAAGACGAAAGCCGAAATGCAGCGACGGAAAGTGATGAGATGATGGCAGTGATTGTAGATACAAATGTCCCAGTGGTCGCCAACGGTCAATCACCGCAGGCTTCTCCTAATTGCGTAGATACCTGTATCAATCGGCTTGAAGGGATTATCCGCGGCGAGAAGAAATTGGTTCTTGATGATAGGTGGATAATTCTCAGTGAGTACATCCGAAATCTCCGATCCAGTGGAGAACCCGGTGCTGGTGATAGATTTCTCCTATGGATTTTGATGAACAAGGATGAACAGTGTGACTTAGTTTCGATTATGTCTGTTGATGGTTCAGAAAATGAGTTTGAAGAGTTCCCAGACGATCCAGCATTGAATGATTTCGATCCGGCTGATCGAAAATTTATCGCAGTTGCATGTGCCCACCCAGAAAAACCGCCTATCCTGCAAGCGGTAGATAGTCAGTGGTTGGATTTGCGCAACGCATTCCGCCGAAACGGTGTGACAGTGGAGTTTATTTGCGAGGATGATATACAACGATTGCATCGGAGCACTGGAGCGGAAAAGTGAAGGCTTGCTGAATGAGGTGTTGGGGTTCTGAGAGATTATTGATGTGATGGCATACCATAAGTGATTCGGTTGTATAGGATTGTCTATTGAGTCTCAGCTTAACTTGTATTGGAACATACAATGTGTTAGAATTCAAGTTGAAGGGTTACACTACGCAGAGCCATTCAGTTCTCCGTTTTGTAGCACAAACTTTTAGTTTGTGCATCCTAGCACGCAAACTAAAAGTTTGCGCTACAACGCCATTACAAGGTTTTCCGCTCTATAGGTAGATTGTCTGGATCCTAACTTTGTGCCTAAAGTCGGTAGAAAATCGAAAACTAAATGGCTCTGTTACACAACATGCTCAACAGAGAATCTTGAATATGGAGA
>JAKZUG010000585.1:0-7537 GCA_047516705.1 Candidatus Poribacteria bacterium
ATTTTTTATACTTTTAGGACTTACGCAGAAAGCGACTGTTCGCCGAGGTCCCCGTGCCTCGGCGACCTCTCTTTTCACGGTTTCGCTTGCAGAATCCGAAGCGTCCGCTTTCTTACCAAATGGCGTTTGCGTAAGTCCTAAAACAATATATACCTACCTTGAACATGAAAAGGAATCCGGCACCTTAAACAACAACGGGATTCCGAGGATGGTTCGTGGGTATTTTTCCGAAATGGCATGCGTCATTGGTGAGTGTGCCCGCGTTTTAAAACCAGATGCACGTCTCTTCATGGTAAACGATAATGTGCGCTATGCCGGTGTGAGTATTTCCGTAGACACGATTTTATCCGACATCGCGCAGTCCCTCGGCTTTGAGGTAGAAAAAATTCTTGTTGTTCCCGGCGAAAAAGGAAATAGCAGTCAACAAATGGGAGCATATGGACGCGTACCACTTCGGAAATGTGTATATGTCTGGAGAAAAAATAATGCCATACCTTCAACCTTTACCCACTATCTTATTCCTTGACCGTTTATTATTCCACGCCCCTCTTTAATCCGGAGAATCTGGTTTGACTTTAGATTAGAAAACCGTTCCGTGAGTCCGCTTTGCCAGTGAATTTCAATCATGTCAACCTCTGAATTCTCTCCAAGCCCAAAGTGAACGCGCAAATCGCTTTGCGATAGGTAACTCGCACCGCTGCGAACCTCTTTGAAAAGAGACAGTTCTCCCGCTTTTACAACTATTCGCGTCCCGATACCCGATGCATTGCTTTGGGTGCCAATCGGTTGGATTGTCAGCCAATGATTGCTATTACCACCGTCGTTTCGGAGAAGCGTCGCGGGCTGATTAGAGTTATTGAGGAAAATATCAATATCCCCGTCATTGTCGTAGTCGCCGAATGCGGCACCGCGGCTAACTCTCTTGGGCAATTGTGTCAAGCCAACTTCAACAGATGCATCGGTAAAGTAGTAGGTGCCATCTTGTCGGTACCTGTTGCGAAACAGCAAATCGGACTGCGGATAAGTGCCGTCCGAGAAAAGCGCGATATTTTCCTGAAGATGCCCGTTCGCAACATAGAGATCCAAGAGACCATCGTTGTTGTAATCAAGAAATTCGACTGCCCACTTAAAATACGGAAGTGTCACTGCTCCAATCCCCGAAGTAAAAGAGACATCGGTAAAAAATATAGCACTTTCATTTTGATAGAGGAGGACGGGCAGCGAAGAGGCATTGCTGACAACAAGATCAAGGTAGCCGTTGTTATCGTAATCACCGAACGCGCTGCCCATGCCGCTTCCGGGAAAGCCGTTTCCATCATAGCCGGTGCCAGTAAGGTCTGCAGTCTCAGTAAAGGTGCCATCGCCGTTGTTACGATAGAGAAGGTCTGCTTCCATATCGTTGGCGATATGAAGGTCTGGGTAACCATCATTATCGTAGTCGCCGACTGCGACCGCGAGACCGAGCGCACGATGCAAAATCCCAGCAGCTTCGGTGACATCTGTGAAGGTTCCGTTACCATCATTGCGATAGAGGATATCGGGTTCACTGACAAAGTGGCTGCCAGCAATCTGATCTGTAGGACTACAATATGTTCTGATACCTCGCGTCTCCCACCAGCGATTCTCCTTAACCGAAAATTTCATATAGTTGACGACATATAGATCAACATCACCATCTAAATCGTAGTCCAGAAAGGCACAGCTTGTCCCCCAACGTTCATCACCGACACCCGCCTTCTGCGTAATATCGGTAAAAGTGCCATCGCCGTTGTTATGATAGAGACGGTTCTGTCCGTAGTTGGTCACATAAATTTCAGGGTATCCATCATTATTGACATCGGCAGCAGCACACCCGACACCATAACCGATATCACCGACACCTGCCTTCTGCGTAATATCGGTAAAAGTGCCGTCACCATTGTTCCAATAGAGTTTGTTTCGCGGGAGATGTGTTTGGGATGTTTTTTCAGTAACCGGCGGCGGGATATAAGTAGCGTTCACTACATAAAGGTCGAGATCTCCATCAGCATCAAAATCAAAAAAGAGTGCGCCGGATCCGAGCGTTTCGATGAGAAATTTTTCGCCAGTTCTGCCATCAACGTGCTGAAATGAGATTCCCGCAGCGGCAGTTGCGTCAACGAATTGGACTTCGGCGAAAGCGGGCACACTCAGAGTGAAGAAGATAACAACATAATAGAGACATCTCATTGTTCGTCGAAATACTCTTCCTGTTTTTCACGCGCACGTTGTGCTTCATTTTCCAACCCAAGTGCGTCACAAATTTGAGCGAGCGTATCCCAATAATTTCCTTCAGTCGGTGCAAGACGGACAGCGGTTCGCGCGTGAAAGAGTGCCTTGTCCAGGTCCACCTTCAATTCGGTATAGCAGACCGCGATATTATTATGCGCAATCGCGAGTTCCGTATCTACATCAAGAGCCTGCTGATACGCCGCAATCGCGAGTTTGACTTTTCCTTGTTTATGGTAAGCATGCCCCAAGTTGTAATGCGCAGTTGCTAAATTAGGTGCGAGCGAGATAGCATGTTTGTAGTTTACCACCGCATCCTCAAAGCGGCGACGCGCAAGGTAAACGATACCGAGATTGTTATAGCCTCTTGCGTCATCAGGGTGCTTTTTCACCCACATTTCGGCTTTCTCAAGGAGCGGATCCGTCTGACTGAGGATTTTAAAAAACGCCATCGCTGCGGCTGCCTTTTCCATTTCACCACGTTTGACGTAAATCTGAGCGAGTTGGTAATGTGCTTCTGTATTATCCACTTGAATTTCAATCACATTCTCAATAGCGGTGACTGCCTCATCTAAGCGTTCCTGTTTTGCATAGACTTTACCTAACCCTAAAATGGCACTTGCGTCCTTTGGATTGAGGCGTGAGGCTTCTTTATAGGCGCGTGTCGCCCGTTCAAAATTACCCTGTTTCAAGTAGACTTCACCAAGTCCTGTGTAGGGATCTCCCCATTCTGCATCAACGGTAATCGCGTGTTTAAACGCTTCAACTGCGCGCGGGAAAGCACCTTTCTTGAGGTAAACCAGTCCAATGTTATAGTGTGGTTCAGCTATCATAGGAGACAACTCAAGTGCCTTCTGATAAGCATCAAGTGCTGCATCGTATTGTTTCAACTCGGAGTATGCGATACCGAGCCTGTTGTAAATGATAGGGGAATTTGGATCAAGCGCGATGGCTTTTCTGTATTCGGAGATAGCTTGCTCGAATTCTCCGAGATCATGGTAGGCAGTGGCACTTTTATAATATTTTTCAGCCGGTGAAGGATTGGCTAAAGCAGTGCTTCCAAAAGTACTGAAGAGGATTAATATGACGAGATATTTTCGCATACGCTTCACCTTTAGTGTAAGAGCAGCGCTTACACTGCCCTTACCAAGCGTATTTCTAATCGCGATCAGATTTAATACTGCCCCATGTCGTCGCGAGTTTCGCTGCGGGTTCCACCGGTAGGAAATCGCCATTCATAATTTCGCCGACTTCCGCCTCGGTGATGATTCTGTTAAAGAGAAATACTTCGTCGATGATACCGGTGAAAAATTCTTCGCCGGGGTGACGAGCACCAACCATAACGGAGCCATCAATCTCATCAACAGGAGACGGTTTAGCCCCACCGCCCGCTTTTTTTCCGTCGTTGTAGATAACAATCTCGGATTTGGTGTCATGGGTCACGGCAAGATGGACCCAATCATCAGGTTGAATGTCATCGCTGACGGCTCTTTGACCCCAAGCACCGGATGTCGTAAAGATATAGGTTTTCTTGTCGCCATCATTAAGAATTGATGCCCATTTCAAGGACCCCGCTGTCACCATGTAATTCCAAGCCCGAATTTGGGCATCGCCACGTTTGACCCAAAAAGCCATAGAGAACTGTTCTCTCAACTGTAAAGTGTCGTTGATAGGTACCATTACATGTTGTCCCTTTGTTCCATCAAATTCCAATGCCTTGCCGAACTGTCCATCTACCCATGTGGGATCTTTGATAAGCTCGCCATCATGACCATGTACGGAGCCGTCTGCGGCATCACCTCCCTTTCCTTCATCAAAGGAGAGGTATAAAACAAGGGACCTGTCATCCAACCCTGCATATAAAGGTATCGTAAGGGTGAACAATACAAATATTGCAACAAGCACCCCTATAAATTGTCCGAATTTCAGCACAGTGAATTCCTCCTTCTAAACATACAAATACGGTAAGACTTGCCAAGATGACAAGTCGAATATTAAGAGAGAAATCTAACTTAAATTTGGACGACCGCGTAATTATCCAGTTGGTGCTACGCAAAAAATCTAACAGGCACCACATTTCTTACAAACGGTCGTATCACATTCGCTGGTCGTAAAACCTTTTTCGTACTTGTTGTGCTCAAGTTTTAGAAATTGGGGTTTGACGTTGAGATCGAGATGATCCCACGGGTTGACTTCATGCAATGGACGTTGGCGCGTCGCGTAAAAATCTGGCATTAACCCGTGATTGCGGAAGGCTTGGTTCCATGACACGCCGTTTGCGAGTTCAAGGATAACTTTTCCGAGTCGCCGGTCGCCGCGTGCGAAGGCGGCCTCTTGGTGCGCGAGTCTTGCACTCGCAGACCCAACTTTTATGCTACCAAGCTGGTTAATTTCGCGTTTCAGGAAATCAAGCTTTCGGGAGATAGTTTTTGGGGGCTCCATTGCTACCCACTGGAAAGGCGTGTGTGGCTTCGGCACCATGGGCGAGATGGTAAAACTAATACGGGCTATTCTCCCTGTCCGCTTTGCATAGGGGAGAACGATGGTGCGCATCTCTTTTGCCATATCAACAATAGCTTCCACATCCGCAGGCGTTTCATGCGGGACACCTATGAGGAAGTAAAGGCGAAGGTTGAGAATATCACGCTTTAACGCCTCCTCAAAGACGTGATAAAGTTGCTCGCGCGGAATAACTTTATTGACTATTTTTTGAAGTTTCTCGGTGGCGACCTCTGGGGCAATAGTAATCGTGCCTTGTTCGCTGTCTGCAAGGGCATCAAGCAAGGGGGCGCGGACAGTTTCAGCTCGGAGTGAAGCACAAGAGATACGGAACCCACGCTCAACGAGCCCCGTGGCAATTTCATCAATTTGTGGGTGGTCAGAAATAGAAGCACCAACAAGTCCAATTCTATCCGTAATACCTCGTGCCCGTTCCGCAAGTGCGAGCGTGTTCTCCACAGAACGTCGCCTCGGCCATCGGCGGGCATAATCAGCAACACAGAAACGACACTGTCTACCACACCCACGCACGATTTCTATGAGATGCGCATTTGCGAATTCGGTATTCGGTGTGTGGATATGTGTGCAGGTTTCGACATCATCAAGGTTAGGAACAGCCGCCGCTTGAATTTGGCGGGATATACCCGGTTTTGGCGTGACCGCACCAATAGTCCCATCGTCCCGATAGGTTACGTCGTAAAAACTCGGCACATAAAGCCCTGGAACAGTCGCGAGTGTTTCGAGCAACTCGCTCTTTGGTGCCCCAGATTGTTTCCACTCGTTAAAGTGCGCCATGAGTTGATGAACAACAAGTTCTGCTTCTCCAACAACGAAAACATCAACGAAATCAGCAATCGGTTCTGGATTGTAGGAGATATTGATACCACCCGCGATAACCAGCGGATCCCATTCTGTACGTTCCTCGGCAAGTGGCGGTATATTTGCGAGTTTTAATGTCCGCGGAATATTTACATAATCCGATTCAAAGGAGACAGAAAACCCGATGATGTCAAACTGATTCAGTGCAGTTTGCGTCTCAAATGAGAAAAGAGGCTTCTTCTGGGTAACAAGTTTCTGAATATAACTCGTCTCGGGCACAAAAACGCGCTCGCAAGCGGTGTCCGTCCGACCATTAAGAGTAGCATAGATAACCTGAACACCGAGACTTGACATCCCAAGTTCATAAGTGCTTGGATAGACAAGGGCGAACCTGTTAGGTTTTCTGAAATTATGATGCGCACTGTGTTCTTCGCTGCGCAGGTGTTGGTAGTGCTGGTGTAAATTCACTATTTCCTTTGGTATAATAAGGTGTGCTCGAAAAGCGCACCTAAAAAAAATTAAAACAAACCGACACGCTTGGAAGGCGCGTCTACAAGCAAAAATGTGAAAGCGATGCACGCTACATTGCGCTATCAAAACACAATGTAACTTTAACCATAGTTAAGAGCCAAGGAACCTAATCAAGAGATCTAACTGACTTCTAAAAAGTTGCACTGATAGGAGACAATGTAGTACTAATACCTATTTGTCAGTTCGATTTCTTTTTTGAACGCGCAGGAAAGCTGGAATTTCCCAGTCCGTATCTCCCTGCTGTGCACCTTGATCCCTTCTTCGGGCAGGTTTCCGTCCACTGCTTTGGAGAGGTTGCTCTTGCTCTACAGGTTGCTCGGCATCTGCTTTCCGCCCGCGAGTTGGCGCAGCAGATCTACCAGATGACACTCTACTACCACTCGGTCGGGTTCTGCCTGCCCTTGCCACACGCTGTTCGGATGAAGCTGATGGCTGCCTTTGATAAACATCCGATTCATCATAGCGTGTGGATGGGTTTCCACCGCCTGATGCCTCGGTCCCAAATGCGTATCCTGCCTCAGAATCGAACCCTGTCGCGATGACAGTCACAAGTACTTCATCGTCAAGTTCCAATTCATCTTTGTAAACGAGACCAAAGATAATTTGCGCCTCGGGCGCAGTATCCTTAATAACCTGCATAGCTTCATCAAGTTCGTGCATCATGAAATCGGGAGGCGCGGTGATGTTGACAATCATACCAACAGCCCCAGCGATGTCGGTCTGTTCAAGGAGCGGTGAACTAATAGCCTGTTCGGCTGCAATTGGGGCGCGATTATCACCCGTAGCATGTCCCATCCCCATCAATGCGCTCCCTGCCCCCCGCATAATGGATTCAACATCGGCAAAGTCAACGTTAATTTCGCCTGACTCTGTAACGATGTCAGAGATGCTTTTAACACCATGGAGGAGGATCTCGTCTCCAATGCGGAACGCCTCCCGGATTGGCAGTTTCCTGTCCATAGTATCAATAAGGCGCTGGTTTGGGACAACAATTACAGAATCGGCTGCTTGACGGAGTTCCTCAAGTCCTGCCTCAGCGACTGAGGAGCGGCGTTGCCCTTCAAAATTAAATGGACGTGTCACGACTGCAATCGTAAGTGCCCCGCGTTCTTTTGCTTGTGAAGCAATGAGCGGTGCAGCGCCTGTACCGGTGCCGCCACCCATACCAGCAGTAACGAAGACCATGTTTGCATTTTCGACGATAGTCTGAAGATGTTCCCTATCCTCATCAGCAGCTTTTCTACCGACCTCAGGGTCGGCACCGGACCCTAAACCTGCGGTAGTATTAAGGCCGATTGAGATTTGGGTGGCACCTCGGCAGGTCAACAGTGCTTGCTGATCGGTGTTGACAGCATAAAATTCTATGCCGGTGATTCCAGCTTCAATCATACGTTTTACAGCATTTCCGCCCGCTCCACCGACACCAATAACTTTAATTTTG
>JAKZUG010000586.1:0-4827 GCA_047516705.1 Candidatus Poribacteria bacterium
CTTGTATACCGCAAAACCCTCTTGAGTCCCATAGGGACGGCATGTTTATAGCAGCGTTTTCGACCAAAGACCGCAGCCCTGTAAGGGCGGTATGTTTATATCTACAGTTGCTAAAACGCTATCAAAAACCGCTAAATTGACTTATGGTGTTTCCGTGTGATACACTAACTCGCCACCAATGATTGTCGCAATCAGATTGATTTCACATTCCGCTGCGTCCCATTTAAAGATAATTAGGTTCGTTTTCGTTTCTACTTGTGATTTCGCGTTGAGCAGTTGCATCGGTTGTAGCGTGGCGAGCGACACTGCTTCTTTAAGCGAAATGCCTGCGAATCGGACGCTGTTCTCGATACCACGTGCCAATTCAATGGCGGAACCGGCGAGATATTCAGTGCCGACCAAGCGGACACACCGATCTGCTGTCAATTCCACCGACTTCCCCGCAAACTGATAAATACCGGGTTTCATGCCTGCTAAAGCGACCGCATCGCTGACGAGGAGACACCGGTCAAGCGTCTTGGCGCGTATCATTGACTTGGCGACGGTCGGCGGCAGATGATGTCCGTCAACGATGAGGCTCGCCCAGAGCTCATCGGCACCGAGTTGTTCCCAGATATAGTTGGGGTGTCGCCGGATGAGTGCGTGTGCACCGTTGCCGAGGTGTGTTGAAAGTTTCGCGCCAGCGTCAATCGCCGCTCGGATATCGTCCGCTGAAGCATTCGTGTGTCCCAATGCAACCACAATCCCATTCGCGACCAGTTTTTCAATAAACGGGATAGCGTTCTTTTTCTCAGGTGCGAGGGTTACGATGGAAATATTTCCTTCGGCGATGTCCTGCCACCGCCGAAATTCGTCCCAATCTGGGTCTCTGACGTGTTCCAATGGGTGTGCGCCGCGCGGACCATCCTCAGCAGAGATGTAGGGTCCCTCAAGATGAATCCCAAGCACGGAATGGGCAACCAATGCATCTGCTTTACATGCTTCCACGATGGCACGCAGAGAATTGCTAATTCCCTGAAAAGAAGCGGTTACGACTGTCGGACATAAGAAGCCAGTGCCGACTTGCCAGAGAGAACGTACCATTGCACAGACATCCTCCGGTGTAACAGTCGCAACATTGAGATCGAATCCCGCGAAACCGTTTACCTGAATATCTATCAACGCGGGTGCGATCTGTATGGTGCTGTCGGCGGCTGCGACTTCTCGAATTGCTTGAACGCGCCCGTCGGTGAAGACGATTTCGGTGGTGGTGTTATTGAAAAGCGTATGTCCAGTGAATTTCATGTTTGTGTAGTGAAGGAGAAATTTGCCTTAAATACTGTCGAAGGTTGTGGATTTATCTTTTACAAGACTTACACAGCTGCCTTTGCTAGCGAGGTTTGGAACCTCGCCCAGCGTGGTATGGAGCATGTGACACGTAGTTATTCATAGGAAAATTGCGTAAGTCCTATTTTATAATACCCGAAAACCGATTTGTTGCCAAGCCGAAATAGGATTGAGAAAAAATAGGTTGCATTTTTTGGTGAACTTCGGTTAAAGTATATCAAAGGACATCTGAACCAGTTTACGGAATTATAGTCGCGCAAACATCTGTTGAAGAAGATAAAGACTGGATGTGGAGGACACAATGGAATATTTAGCATACGGGGAAACGGGTTTAGAAATCTCACGGCTCTGCTTCGGTGCAGGACGGCTTAAGGACACCTGCGATACCTACGAAACTGGTAGTAAATTGATGTTGAAAGCACTTGAAGAGGGGGTTACCTTCTGGGATACCGCCGAAGGATATGGGACACAACCGCACCTGGGAGAAGCTATCCGTCAGATTAGTAGAGAAGAAGTCATCATCCAAACGAAGACTGCTGTAAAAAATTATGAAGGTGCCTCTGCCAGTATCACGAAAGCATTGCGTGAATTACAGACCGAGTACGTGGATGTCATGTTGCTGCACGCAATTTCTTCACCGGAGGACTTGGTCACGCGGGAGCGTGAGGGGGCACTTGATGCATTCCGAGAGGCGAAAGCTGCTGGTAAGGTCCGAGTCATCGGCTGTTCCACGCATGTCTATACAGGTCCCGTCATGGATGCCGTGATAGACCATCCCGAAATCGAAGTTATCCTGACGACAGCAAATAAACAAGGTCGGATGTTAGAGGGCGGTTCGATCGACCGGCATCTGGAATACATCCAACGTGCGTATGATGTGGGAAAAGGCATTAGTATTATGAAGGTTGTCGTAGCGGGTGATATTCCAGAGGCAGATATGCCGGAATGGATCGAGTGGGGATTCAACCTCGAAACAGCGCACGCGATCAATCTCGGTATCACGGATTATCCCCATATTACGTTAGATGTCGGACTTGCACGTGCGAGTGCAAGGCGACGTTTGATACAACGCAAGGCTGCATAACCTATTTCTTGTAGGAGAGGTTTGTAACCCCGACGTTTTCCTCGGATATGAAGGAACTACGCGGCAAACCGCTTAAAGACTTTCTGAAGCAGACCGAACCTCCAGAAAGGGAACTGGTTTTTATCCTGCAAGATGTGCAAGATCCGGTTAATGTGGGTTCTGCGTTTCGGATAGCGGATGCATGTCGTGTGAAAGAACTTATCCTGACAGGTATCAGTGCACAGCCTCCGCATCCGCTTGTCCGCAAAGTCGCACGCGGAAAGCATCGACGGGTAAAATGGCGGTATGTAGAGCAGGCAGCTGATGCAATTGTATTGCTCAAAGCAGACGGATACACGAGTTGTGCTTTGGAAGTTACCGCGCAGTCAGTCCGTTACGATGAAGTAGACTATCCGGATAAGATCTGCCTCATCGTGGGGCACGAGGACCACGGCGTAACCAAGAGAACGCTCGCTGCCTGCGATATGGTAGTCTACCTCCCGATGTATGGGTCGGGTGCCTCGTTGAACGTTCATGTCTCATTAGGTATCGCCGCCTACCACATTTTGCACCATCCGTAATGTACACAGCGTCCCATTGTCAGAACCAGATTTTTCAGGATTCAAAGATTTTCAGGATTAGAGACACTCCTTGATTGAAACCTGCCGTTTATTGAATTACCGAAATATTCTATTAAGCTTCATGAAACTTCGCCAGCGAAGCAGAGAGAGACGAGGTTGTTTACCTCGCCTGAAAGACAAGGAAACTCCAGATGTCGAAAACGATGCGCGCGATTATGTGCCGCGAACCGTGGGATTATCGTCTTGAAGAGGTCCCGATGCCGGAGGCGGGTCCGGGTGAAGTGGTTATTAAGGTGGACGCGTGTGGCGTTTGCGCGAGCGACATTAAGTGCTACACAGGCGCGCCGCTTTTCTGGGGTGACGAACACCGCAAGCCGTATGTGGAGGCACCTGTTATCGCTGGTCATGAATTCGTTGGTGAAGTTGTAGCACTTGGTCCGGGAGCAGGTGAGAAATACAAGCTCGAAATCGGTAACCGTGCCATAGCGGAGCAGATCGTTCCGTGCTGGGAGTGCCGCTATTGCCGAACGGGGAAGTACTGGCTCTGCCAAGTCCACAACATCTATGGGTTTCAACCCGTTGTCAACGGTGGTATGGCGGACTATATGAAGTTTCCAGCACGTTCGCTCGTCTACAAGGTACCTTCTGATATTCCGATAGCGAATGCTGCGATGATTGAACCGCTTGCCTGCTCGATTCACGCTGTGCAACGCGGCAACATTGAGTTTGGTGATGTCGTTGTAGTTGCGGGTGCGGGTACACTCGGTCTCGGTATGATTGGTGCGGCGAAGTTGAAAAATCCGGGTGTGCTTATCGCTGTTGATCTGATGCCGAAACGGTTAGAGGTTGCGAAAAAGTTGGGAGCGGATATTGGGATCAATCCATCCGAAACGGATGCTGTTCAAGCAGTATTAGATTTGACGGAAGGCTATGGGTGTGATGTTTACATTGAGGCGACGGGACATCCGAAGGCGGTTGAACAAGGACTGCACATGATTCGGAAGGCAGGCACCTTCGTCGAGTTCAGTGTCATGCGGGAACCCGTAACTGTGGATTGGACGATCATTGGCGACACGAAAGAGTTGAACATCCACGGCTCGCATTTAGGTCCGTATGCGTATCCGCTGGCGATTGATTACATCTACCGCGGTTTGATCGATGTTAGTCATATTGTGACGCATCAACTGCCGTTGGCGGACTATCTCACCGGATTTGAGATGGTTCAGAAAGGGACGGATTCGATTAAGGTGCAGCTGGTACCGTGAGGTCTATGCCTATTCATAAACCTTCAGAAACCAGTTCTGGAGATCCCTGATTCAAGCACTTCCGTTCTAAATGTCTCAATGTGGAATTCAATGGCAGAGGTCGCGTCGGCCACAGCGTCCTCGTAGGTATCCCCTTCCCCACGACAACACCCTTCAGACCGAGCGGATAGGCAACATAACCCGCTTTATGCTTTTCAACGATAATCTTGAACGATTGCATTTGGGATTTTCCTCGCTTTTCTATTGTAGGACTTACGCAGTTGCTTTGTAAGTCCCCCTGATAAGGGGGATTTAGGGGGTTAAAAACGAGTGTTTCGTAAGGCTGTTTCTGAGCGTTAGGTGAATCACACCCCACGAAACCGCTAATCATGATACCACACAATAGAAATTGGAGAAATCCTGACCGATTTTTCAATGTTTGCTCCGCGAGGATGATACTGGAGGTCCGGTTCGTGGCTTATCGGTATGACGCGTTAGCATTTACGCTTTAATCATATACTATTTTTCGATTAAATGCAAGAAAAAGATGTTGTCAGAGTGGTTATCGCAGAACATCAAAAATCTGGAGATCGCTTCTGCTGCACTCAATGCG
>JAKZUG010000587.1:0-3146 GCA_047516705.1 Candidatus Poribacteria bacterium
ACAAGAAGTGTGCTTCAATATGTACTTCAAATACCAGCAATTAGTAAAAATAGAGAGTGGATACAGCAGTACTTGACTGCCAACGGTTTATCTTCAAGTAAATTGATTACTAATCCTGATGGCACGCAAAATAAAGAAGAATCAAGACGAGTAGAGTTCCGAGTACGGACTAACGCAGAAAAGCAGCTTGAAGAAATCAAGGAACTTGCAAAAATATTGGAGAAAAATCGTGAATTCCGCTAAAAAATTACTTGGATTTGATTTTAATGCCGATGCGTTTGCTCGACGAGCGCCGCAACCTTCTAAACCCAGTCAGCAGAATCTTGATATTCTTAAGGAAATTGTGGAAAAACATGGGAATGCTGATTACAAACCTCCGGATCGAGAAGACCTTCGCCAGATTTACCACCTATTCATTCAGGCGAATCGAGATGGCAGCTTACATCAAGAATTTGGCACCTCTAAACGTATCCGACAACTTGCATGGGCTTTGACTTTCTCAGAAAAAAAACAGCGTAGAATTGTAGATACACCGCAACTGCATGATGCCTTGCAACTAATTGAAGATCGTTTTCGCATCAGCAAACTGCCAGGAATTTTCAATGCGCTGCTACAAACATGGGATACATCAAATGCCAGCGTTCTGCGCGCTTTTATCAAAAAGCATTTGACTGGCTACAACGGATCCCGAAAATTCGCGCGAGAACTGAAAACAAACATAACATGGTATTGTGAAGAAAACAGTGCGACACAACTCGCGACAACGCTACTTCGCTCAAATAAGAAACTCTCAGATGTCTGGTCATTCCTTGAATTGCCAGACCATACACATAGTTACCGCTATTTCGGTGCGATTGCAGAGGCATTTATTTCACTCAACAAAAATATTAATCGAGATGTTTTGGCGGATGTTAGCAACTTTTTGGAGAGGCACAATAACGATCAAACCAGCCGCCCCGTTCTATCAAAACTTATTCAACAGCTTGGATTAGATGCGTCTGAAGACTTGCGCCAACCTATTCAATCCTATGTTCTTCAAAAATGGGGAGATCCGCGGCTTGCGGGATCGAAATGGCACGGAGTCTCTCCTGAAGCGCGCAAAATCTTCACCAAATGGCTTACAGAAGCTGACCTCGAATTTTTCTTTGATATCGTAGCCAAAGCCTGCAATGACCAAAAATTTGCCTATAGAAAAGCGTTTTGGCTATCTTATCTTGAACACATTGACTTCTGCCGTCCAGTGTTACGCAAAAATGTAGAAAAGTTTTTTATAAATGATCCCGAGGCTCGACAATTCTACAACGAACGCCGCCCTGCTATCTTGACAGGTGGTAGTGCTAACATGCACGCTTTCATCATTCAGATGAGGGACTATACTTTTATTGAGTTTAGTACAGGAGGTGCGTGCTATGTCTATGACAAGATAGATCCTCTATTTGGCTTAGACGAAGAAAATTATCATTTGAGTGAGTTACGGCGAACTGATTTAAAAAGAAACTATAACACTTATACGCTTCCATTAAAACATTGGCAACAACATAACGGATCTGAAAAATATAGTTGGCAAGGGCAATTTGCAAAGTGGCTAGAAAACGAACTTGGTGTAGAACCGCAACGGAGTTATCAGTTATTAGGGTAGTAAAATGAGAAATCTATTCCAAAAAAATAAATCTGAATCACTACAATTCAACTGGCAAGAAACAAAAAAAGGTGTTCTGTTTACTTCACCATCAGAAAACTTATCTCTAATTGAATACGCCTCAAACTTGCCAACAGAAGCACATCAAGCCCAAGCACAATGGCTGTTGCTCAAGGAGTTACTTGATAACGGTCAAGCGGAATCATCCGACAATGGAATTCACATCTCTAATGAGGATATATGTCAACTTGAGCCAGTTGAACAAGGGTTGCTTGGTTTACCAGAACTGTATCCATTTGATCTTGAAATTCGATCACACGGAACGTTCAATTTGTCAGAATTTCGGTACATTTATCAGTTCCTAAAACCAGATCAAAAGTCCTTACATCCAAATCGAATCGGTTGTGTGTTGCGTTTAACTGAGGAATGGGTTTATCTCTTGACGCGCGAACAGTTTATACTTCTGGAGGCTTTGGATACGTTTAATGCACGTGAGGATTCCGACAAAAATTTTCAAGCCAATCTGCTTGAATTTGCAGAGATAAAGGGTCTTGCAAAAGATATAGGTGCTGCCCTTGATCTTTACCTTAACCAAAACGATGTTGTTGTACCGAAAACCGTTCGCTTGCGACTGCAAGAGTCCGGGGATGAAGTTGAGATAATTCCTAACGTAGATGGGATTGACAACGAAAAGTTTGAAGAGGTTTTTGATAAATTTCCCAATGCTGAAACCACTTATAATCTGTCTCGTTCCGACGGAGGAAGAACCCGCGTACTCTTCCAAAGTAAACAACGAGAGTCGTTGGAAGTTGTTAAAGAAAATCGACGCGTTTCTCGCGAACAACTCGCGGAGATGGCAAAACACCCACAGGAATACTTTGATCCAGATATTGTTGAACTTGATCCGACAGACGATACCCTATCTTTCAGCGAACGTGTCCGTGAAATTGGCATTTACCAACCGAGGGTTTATCCGTTTATTTCGCCTTACAAAAGCGAATGGATCCCTGGTATTTTGGTTGAGGATGAATCAGGTACACGTACAAAGATTCAGATAAAAACCGAGGCAGAACTTACAGAACTGAAAAGTGCGATTGGGGAAGCAAAGCGAACTGGTCAAAGACAGGTGGCATGGAAAGGAGAACAGATCCCAATTTCCGATCTTGAAGGTCTTATCCCGTTCATTGAAGACCAACTCAGAGATCCAAAAAAGCCTCCACGTAAACTAAGCGAAAAATCGGATACAACTGTTTTAATCATTGTGGAGAACATTGACAAACCCGATTTTGTTGAAAAAACACCTGATTCATCGGTTAAAGAACCGTTTCTACATCTGCTTGAATCTACACCGAACCTTAAACAGGGAGTCAACCTCCTGCCACATCAAGAGGAAGGACTTGCGTGGGCACAGCAGCTTTGGGAGGAGCACTATCCAGGAGGCTTACTCGCCGATGATATGGGACTCGGTAAAACGTTACAAGTACTCTGCTTTCTGGAATGGCATCAT
>JAKZUG010000588.1:0-10064 GCA_047516705.1 Candidatus Poribacteria bacterium
TATTCTTTTTTCTACATTATATAAGAGGTGTTTCCATTTCACAGCATGTTTCTCAGAAGAAAAACAACCTTATTTCGCCTAAATTGACACCTATGGTGCGGTTTCCTAACCGCACCGGGTATGGTTATGGAATTACCGAAATATTTTATTAATCTTCATCTAACCGCACCGGATCCTTAAAAAAAGACATGAAACCCGAGGATTTCTTAAAACTAAATGACCCTACCTCTGAAGTAATAAGACTTGACTTTTTCTTTAATTTAAAGTATACATACTGAAATATAAAATTAAGCGATACGAGAATACGGAGATTACATTGTTAAAAGGAGGAGCACAACTATGGTGACACAGCGTTTTTTAACAGTAGAGCAAGGTGTTGAACAACTCCTAAAAGCGACACCACCCCTTCATTTTGAGGGTACAGGCAAGCTGGACTGGGAAGAGTGGCGAAGGAGGTTCCGAGGCAATCTCGTTAAGGACTTGGGACCTTCACCAGAGGCGTTGCCGTTGGAAGTTGAAACCTTGGAACAGACACAACATGATGGTTACACGCGGGAAAAGATTATCTTCAACCCAGATCCGTTTTCTTCGATTCCAGCCTACGTCTTAATCCCGGAAAGTGCAAGCGCGAAAAATCCTGCTCCCGCAGTACTCTGTGCACACGGACACGGGATCGGTAAAGATGGCGCAGTCGGCATCGTAGAGGACTATCAGAAACAGTACGCCGTAGCATTGGCGCAGCGCGGATTTGTAACGATCGCACCCGATTGGCGATGCTTCGGTGAAAGGAAGGACCGGGATGAATGGGCGCGTCGGCCCGGTCGCGATGGATGCAACATCGCCTATTTCGCTTTCGGATACTTCGGCTACCAACTATTGCAACTGAATATCTCGGACGGACAGCGGTGCTTGGACTATCTCCAATCACGTCCTGAGGTGGATAGCCATCGCTTGGGATGCATGGGGTGTTCCTTCGGCGGCACGATGACGACTTATATCTCTGCCTTGGATCAACGGGTTAACGCGGCGGTTATCGTCTGTTATCTCAGCACATTGACAGACGCTTTGAACGATCGCGGGCGTGGAAATACGTGCGGCTCACAGTTCATGTTCGGGCTTAGAAAGGCAGGGGACATCGCCGATGTCGCAGGACTCATCGCACCGAGGGCGTGTATGGTACAGATCGGTTCAGATGATATGTGTTTTATTGAGTCTGATGCCTTATCGGCGTTCGGACAACTGGAAAAAATTTATGCAGCATCAGGGCACCGCGATCAATTAGTCTTGGATCATTTTCAAGGTGAACATGAGATTGATCTGGAAACCGGGATTGCGTTTTTGGAGGAGCGTTTGTAGATGTAGTGGGCAGGCACGTGGACTGCCCAAACAAGTTATATTTCAAAAAGTCGGAGATAATCTTCTAATGTCTCAACACGACGAATACA
The DNA here is from genome assembly GCA_047516705.1 of Candidatus Poribacteria bacterium. GTDB lineage: Bacteria > Poribacteria > WGA-4E > WGA-4E > WGA-3G > WGA-3G. The sequence continues at coordinate 1,446 of JAKZUG010000588.1, forward strand.
GGTAAAACTATCACCGTCAACGAGATATTCCGGCGGCCCCATCTTTAGGTTATAGTTAGAACTCATCGCATGGCAATAAGCACCCGCGTCGCAAACGACAAGTCCTGCACCTTCATGAGGGGTCGGAAGTGAACGCGCTTTGCCCAAGAAATCTGCCGATTCACAAACAGGACCAACGACATCGTATGTTTCAGGCTTGCCATTTACAGGTTCGATAAATTGGATATGTTGATATGCATCGTAGAGGCTTGGACGGATGAGTTCTGACATACTGCCGTCGGTGACGATGAAATGCTTGTTACCATTGGTCTTCACACCCGTGACGCGGTTAACAAAGACAGAGGTATTGCCGACGAGAGAGCGACCCGGCTCAATGATAAGTGTGATGTCTTCAGGCAGCAGATCACGAACGGAATTGATAAGGTCGGACGGTGTCGGAATTTCCTCACCTGTCCGTTCATAGTCTATGCCTAAACCACCGCCGATGTTCAGATAGCCCAAAGAAAAGCCTTCCGCTTGAATAGCACGCATGAAGGCGAGCATAATTTCTGTCGCATCTCGGAAGATGCGCACCTTCTTAATCGTTGAACCCAGATGGCAATGGACACCAACTAAGTTCAGCAGGTGATCTTTACGGATTTCGCTTAAAAACCAATCAAGGCGTTCATTGCGAATGCCGAACTTGGAGTTTTTCATACCTGTGGAAACATACGGATGTACCTCCGGATCCACATCCGGATTGATGCGGATAAGGACATTAGCAGACTCGTCAACTGCTTTCGCTGTCTGCTGAATGTGCGCTAAATCGAATTCGCTGTCGATGTTAATTAGCACGCCGTGTTCAACGGCAAGGCTGAGTTCCGCAAGTGTTTTACCATTCCCGTTTAGAATAGTCCGCTTCAGATCGAATCCCGCGGCGAGCGACATACGCAACTCATTTCCGCTGACAAGGACTGCGCCACTGCCAAGCGCGCTGAGGCGTTTGAGTAGGGTGAGGTTGTTATTTGCCTTAACCGCATAGCCTATAATCGAATTGATACCTTCAAGGGCTTTCTGATATGCGGCGTAGTTCGCCTCCAGTTGTGCGAGGCTGTAGAGATAAAATGGACTGTAGGGTACCTGTTCCTGAATGTCTTTCACTCTCAATTTTTCGCAGTAGAGATACCCATCTTTATAGTGAAAACTCATCTGTTTCTCAAAAAACTCCTATCTATTTTAACGTGGGTTCGAGATAAGAAATTAGCTTATCACGTAGGTTGGGTAGAACGGGAATTTACTAAAACCGCACACAGTAGATGGTTTGCCGAACGTACTTAGCACCCTGAAATCACCAAAACATGAGTGAAACCCGGGGTCCCCACCCGTTACTGGGAAGGGGCACATTCTCACACCCACAATACTTGATTGTTGGGTTTCGCTATATCTACCTACATAAAATAGGTCATCAAAAATCGGCATGCTCCGTATAAACTAAAGGTGGCTTGGTTTTTACCGCTCTACCCAACCTACGTCTACACTTGAATTTTTATTATCGAACCCACGTTATTTTATGAAATTATCAGATCTCTGAATTTACCTTGTTCAGCGAAGGTGCAGTTCAGACAAATAATCCTAATATTCACGTTTGTGCCAATCGTCTTCCCAGAGGTTGAATGAACCTTCGCGATACGGATGTTCAGCGATGAGGTCCTCATTCAGTTCCATGCCGAGTCCAGGTCCATTGGGCAAACTAAAATAGCCATCAATGACTTCGGGACATCCCGTCGCCGCCTTTTTAACCCACGCTTCAGAGAAGTCGTTGAAATGTTCCTGAATCTTGAAGTTAGTGGTGCAAGTGGCGAAGTGCAGGGCAGTTGCCGTAGAGACAGGACCACCGACGTTGTGCGGTGCGACGGTCATATAACACATATCCCCCATCGCTGCAATTTTCTTGGTTTCCAAAAAACCACCCGTCTGCGTAATATCCGGCTGCAGTATATCCGCTGCTTGTAGGTTAATCAACTCACGATACTCATACTTATTGTGAAGCCGCTCGCCGGTGGCGACAGGCAGGTTAATCTTGTCAGCAGCTTTTGCAAGCGCGGCGATATTATCGGGTGGCACAGGTTCCTCAACCCAACTCGGTTGGAACTGCTCCAATTCTGCAGCAATTTCTATCGCTGTATACGGACTAAACCTGCCGTGCATCTCAACAAGAATCTCGACATCCGGCCCCACTGCATCACGTACTGCTTCAACGAGTCCGACAGATTTCAGCTTCTCTTCATAAGAGAGTTCATAATAGCCAGCACCGAAGGGGTCAAACTTCAGTGCCCGATAACCTTTCTCAAGCACCCTCTTAGCGGCAGCATGAAATTCTTCGGTGGAGCGTTCAACGCGATACCAACCGTTAGCATACGCCTTAATCTTATCGCGACAGGCACCACCGAGTAACCGGTAGACAGGTTGATTCAACGCCTTACCGATAATATCCCAGCACGCGATCTCAATAACACTAATGCCCGTGGCAACGATTTCACCGGCGCGACCATAATCGTTACGAAACAACCGTTGGTAAAGATCTTCCGTGTTGAACGGATCGCTGCCGATCACATGCCGCTTCTTCGCACCATCAATATAGGCAACAAGCGCATCTGTACGGTTGTTCATCCGCACCTCGCTGATGCCGGTCAAGCCTTCATCGGTCTCAACTTTGACGAAGGTTAAATTACGCCAACTGGTCCCCATGACCAAGGTTTTGACATCTGTAATTTTCATTCTTTTAATTACGCGCCTTTCTGCTCCGTTTTTCTCCGCTGTCGAAAAACGGGTCTCTGAAATGAGTAAACACATTGCTGAAGTAAGCGCAGTTAACAAACCGTGTTAACTTCCTACTCCTACTTCGGGTTCTAACTATGAGCCTTCTACTCCGTTTTTCTCCGTTGTCGAAAAACGGGTTTCCGAACTAACCAAACATATCTTTAGAATTAAGCGAGGTAAGCAAACCGTTTAACTTCTCGCCTCTGCTTCAGATACACTGCGTTGACCACTCCGTTGTGTCGGTGCCGGTTCGACCGTTGGTGCCTCTTCGCCTGCCTCTAACATCCGCCGAATGAGGCGTTCCCGCATGACCTCTGTAACCGGTTCATGTGATCGCAACCCGGTGAGATTCCGCAACTCGTACGGATCTGCCTGAAGATCATAAAGGTATTGTTCTACATACCGGTCTGATCCAGCTTCTCTACCACCGCTCTTATTCGGAGCGTCTACGCCGTATTTCCAGCGTTGTGTCCGGACAGCGCGCCCGACTTGTGCTTCGCTGATTTGAACGAAGACCTCTTCTGGCCAGTCATTCGTTTCCCCGCGTACCAGCGGCATAACAGATCTGCCTTGCATCTCAGCGGGTACCGCCAAGCCTGCCGCATCAAGGAGTGTCGGCGGGAGATCTACGAGGCTGACAAGTTCTTGGAGTTGTCCACCGCCAGTGAAACCAGGTCCATGGAAGGCAGTCGGCACACGGATGGAACTCTCGTGGCATGAGCGTTTATATTCGCCGTTACGGGTTTTGAAATGACAGCCGTGGTCAGAGGTAAAAAGAATAATCGTGTTATCAAGTAAGTGGAGGCTCTTGAGCGCATCCAAAAGTCTACCGAGTGCTTCATCCAACCTTTTCACCATACCGTAGTAACCGCCTAAGTGCTGGTGTGTCGAGCCACCGAGCGCGGCAAGATCCGGTGGTATCCATTTTCCGGTGTACCGTTCCCGATACCCGTCCGGCGGCGGATAATCATCCAAATGGTTTTGGTGATGCGGCTCAATGTATGACGTAAAAAGATAAAATGGCTCATTTTTATGCCCATCGACGTAACGTATTACCGCATCGGTGAGCGCGTCCACACGATAGCCGGGGAGATCGACGGGTTTATTGTCATTATCATAAAGCGTTGTCTGATACGCGTCAGAGGTGAATTCGAGGACATTGGACGCTAACCAGTAATCATACCCACCGCGATGCTCGGCTGGCACAGGTCCCGGTCCAGTGCCACCGCTATAGAGATGCCACTTACCGATGTATCCGGTGGCGTAGCCTGACTCACCGAAGTGGTGCGCGAGCGTCTTGAGGTTAGGCGATAGCGGAATACCATTTCGGAAGCATCCCGTGCGAGTTGCGTATAATCCCGTTTGGAGGCATGAGCGTGCGGGACCGCAGACAGGCTGACACGTAAATGAGCGATGGACATGTGTACCGCGCTGTGCCATCCGGTCGAAGTTCGGTGTCAAGTCGAGCGGGTTGCCGTGCAAGCCGGACGTGTCCCACCGCTGCTGGTCAGTGAAAAAAACAATAACATTCGGTTGATTTGAGTCTTGTGGCATATCTCTGCTTCCTCTCTGTTCAGGTTTGGTTATTCTCATTTTAGAGGATTTTCAGACAGGTGTCAAGCAGAAAATTCGGATGAGAAGGATTACGGATATAAAGCGAAATGCCTTGAAACAGACAGAAACTGGAAACTGAATTAATCTTAAATTTCTGATGAGCCTGTTGAAAACTAAAGCAAAGTATGCTATATTTTAAAATGATGGTATACTTTGAGGTAAGCACCGATGAATTTTCTCGAATGGAGGTATTCAATGACGACACTTTCTTTGAAAGGTTTCGTTAGAGATGTGAGATATACGCCCTGTCTCAGTCCAGATACACTAAATGTATATGATATAGCGCAATTTGATGTGAATCAAGCGCAGGCGTACGGACTGATTAATTTGGGTGTGCCCGGAAATAATCTCGCTTTTTCAAAATGGGTCTCACCGAAACGGACACGCTCTTATCCTTTTGCACGGATTTATAACACATATCATCTTAACACAAAAAAGTCACGATTATTCCAATCATCAAAGATGAGGGAGCAGGTACACAGAATAATGACAGGGTTAACTTCATCACATTTTCGTGGATGAATCTACTGAACATCTACATCATCTTAGCGTGGTATGAAGATGCCGAGATAAAATCGGGTACAACTGACCGAATTACCCATCAGGTCCTGAATGCTGAAGGCGTGCGTGAAAAATTGCTTGAGGTAAGTCGGTATCAGATGACAGCGTTACACTGGAACACAACGCACTTTGAAAAGGATTTTGAATCAACTTATCTAAACGCGGTTGCTGGATACAAGAAAATATCTCAGGTGAAAAACGTCGCTGTTCACAGTCCTAAAAATCACTTGCAGACCCTTGAAAAATTTAAGGTAGATGGTCGTTTCAGTCTAACATGCTTCAAGGAAGCAACTCTCCCGCGCTCGTCCGAGGCTGCCCATCGAGAATCTGTAACGACACACATCTTGGAATCTCTTGAAGAGAATGCTAAGGGAGTTTTCCGCATTTCAAACTATCTTGGCGGGCAGTATTATTTAACCGCCGATGAGGTTTATTGGGAGAACGACCAATTAATCATACAAGAATCTAAGAACAGTAGCAAAGGGAAACTACCCTCTGAAGATGATATCAAGGACGGTTTGTTCAAACTAATTCTATTTGCGAATATGGAAGAAGTGGCAGTTGATGAAAGGACAAATATCCAGTTTATCACTCGATTAAAACTAACAGGCGATCTTATTGGTAGTCTATTTCTACCTTGTGCTACAGAGGATATCTTTAATTTTTGTGCAGAAAATCGCTTACCGCAAACGCATCAAAAGAGACTCATCCTGCTCAATCAAGAAACGAGTGAAAATAATAAATTACAAGTATGGATAACAGGTCGTCATGCGTAAATTAGCAAAAAGCCCATTGCGATACCCAGGTGGTAAATCAAGAGCTCTAAAACAGATTCTGCCGCTTATTCCGGTAAATATATCCGAATTTCGTGAACCTTTTGTCGGTGGAGGGTCTGTCTTTTTTGCAATCCGAAACCTCTTTCAAGACCGTATCAAATCCTACTGGATTAATGACCTCAACTATGATCTTTACTGTTTCTGGAAACAGGTAAGAGACAATGGCTCAAACTTGGTTGAAGTACTGACAGAGACATACACGACCACTACAGACGGACGCGCCTTGTTTGAGGAATTAGCACAGCGAAAAGATCAACTGAACCAAAACCGAGACATGCTCTGTGAATTTCAACGCGCAGTGCGCTTTTTCGTGCTCAATCGCATTACCTTCTCCGGTGTAGTGGATTCTGGCGGATATTCACAATCCGCTTATGAAAAACGTTTCACAGAGTCGTCCATTGAACGCGTCAAAAATATCTCACCCCATCTTTCAGGAGTCAAAATCACAAACGAGGATTACACCGACGCACTTTTCCAAAATGGCGACGATGTGTTTATCTTTCTGGACCCGCCGTATTGGAAAGCAACTGAATCAAAACTATACGGAGTGAGAGGCGCACTGCATACTGCTTTTGACCACGCGCAATTTGCCGAAAATATGAGGAAGTGTCCACACAAATGGCTGATTACCTACGACGACTCGCCTGTTATCAGGGACCTCTTCGATTTCGCCGAAATTCGGGAATGGACGTTGCAATATGGAATGAACAACTATCGGAAAGGGAGTGCCGCAAAAGGGAGAGAGTTGTTCATAAAAAATTACTAAAAAAGGCGTGGTTGGAAGCCACGCCTATGTTTTTAAAAGGAGGCGTTTACAGACCCGATTGCTCTTGCCTTTCCTAAAACAATCGAAAGGAAGGTATCCAGTCGGATGCCTTCTTTTTTACCAAATCCGGGGTTATGGAATCTTATTTGTCATCAAACCTTGAAAGATTCTGATCGGAGACCTTAGGTTTTGATAGCAAATAATCCGGCGGCATTTCACCTGTCAAAGTCTTTAAAAATCCGACTAAATCGCTCTGTTCCTGCTCACTGAGACCAAGCGGTGCGATCGGAACCGCACTCATACCCGGAAACGCAGTTGTGTAACCACCGGCATTCTTGAACGCAATCACGGAGGCAAGTGTCGAAAATTCACCAGTGTGAAAATACGGAGCCGTTACGGCGACGTTACGGAGTGTCGGTGTTCGGAACGCGCCTTGGTCTTCAGGCTTCGCTTCCATAACACCTAACATCTCTTCGGACTCCGTTCTCGAATCGCTATAGATACCCGCACTGTTAAATATGTTATTTAAAAGTTTCGGGATCCCTTGGAAACGTCCCTTATCCTCGACCAACCCAGGTGGCACGCCGATATTATGAAACGCGTTGTCTGTAAACATCGGTGTGTTATGACAATCGACGCAGCCACCTTTCCCGACGAATATCTTTAAGCCATTTTTCGCTTCAGGTGAAATCGCCGCTTCATCGCCTGAGACATACCTATCAAACGGCGCATCCCGACTAATCAGGAGACGTTGGTAGGCTTCGACCGATTTACCGATATTTGAAAAGATGGTGTTTGTAGCAATCTGGTCTGCTTCGGACATGTCGTCAAACGCCGGATCTCCTGGTTTCCCGTCAGTCGGAAAGCGGGCGGTATCTTCGAGTTCAGGGAGCGGACCAAATACCGCTTCATACGCCGGTTTATAGTGTTGGTTGATGACATGTGCATACTGGGTACGTGTGCCTGCCATTTCACTTTCACCTTCAAGCGCAAATAACGCTTGCGTCCACATCGTCTCTGATCTTCCATCCCAAAGCTGCCATGTGTTGTAGGCGGCGTTGAGTACCGTTGGCGTGTTTCTTGTGCCGCGTCAAGTTGCGAGTGATGTCGATTCTATATCGGCAAACGCATAAAATGGGGAGTGGCAGGTTGAACACGCGATCGTGCTGTGCTTTGAGAATCGGAAATCAAAGAAAAACATCTGTCCGAGTTCTGCAGCAGCGGGATCATCGGCAAAGCGATTGGTAGGATTAAGCGGTGGCGCAGCAGGCAGCGGCGATAAATCCATTATGAGTGTCTATTCGTCTGCACTGAAGGAGTTGGGTGCTGCTACGGGTTGTTCAATTTGAGACAGCGTATCTCCAACGCGTGTCTCATCACACCCCATGAAGAATAAGGCGATAGTACAAAGAAAAAGGGCGAGAACCACTGAAAATCTGTTGAAATCAAATACCATATTTATGTTCCTCTTTTCATTAAAAGCAAACCTTTCACTATGAATTTATAGTGGTACTGTTAATCACACGTGAGTGTCTGTCTCGTCGCGTCGAATGTATATTCAACATTATGCAGACAAGAAAAGGGAAACTAACACAAATGCCTCTTGGTAGAAAACCGACGGACAGCAGCGTTTATCAATGTTGTATAGTGCGAGGGTACTATGTCTCCCGCAACAGATAACACCAAGTTATTTACGTGAATCGCATTTAGCGTTCGCGAGTTTTAGATGAATTGTAACTATCAGTGGAATAAGGCAGTGTTTGAATCTGTGGAGACGCTGCGCGGTTGAGGATCGTAGCGGACCTCAGTTAAAAATTGTTCCTACAGAATGTTTCGATGTTGTTGGACGACGTACGGTCCCGCGGTCATACCTGTTTGTGATATAACTTATAGTTAAATCTCCAAAAGTAATATCAAGCCAATTCGCTATATTTTTTTAATAATTTAAAAATTATGTCCTGTTGTGGTTGCATCCAAAAACCTTATTATTATTGACTTTTCTTATCTTAAAAAACTTGACTGAAAAAAAAATTGTGTTAATAT
>JAKZUG010000589.1:0-13063 GCA_047516705.1 Candidatus Poribacteria bacterium
ATGCCAAGTCCACCGGTATCCTCTTTTCTCACAGGAATGACAGAGACAGTGATAGCCGCATTGGATTCCGTGTGGACTTTTAGCATTTTGCGATAATCCATCCGATAGAGATGGTCACCGGCAAGGATAAGGACATAATCGTCTTGAAATCTCGGGTTGAGAATATAAGGTTCATTATGCTTCACGGCATCCGCTGTCCCTTGATACCACTCTTCGCCCGTTAATGTCTGCTGTGCTGCGAGGATTTGGACGAACCCGCGGCGATACGTATCAAAGCGGTATGTCTGTGCAATATGTCGATTCAAGGAGACAGAGTTGAACTGGGTCAGGACATAGATGCGTTCTAAACCTGAATGGAAACAATTGCTAATCGGTATATCCACCAACCGAAATTTGCCTGCAATCGGGACGCTCGGTTTCGCACGGTCGCGTGTGAGCGGAAACAGGCGTGTGCCGCGGCCGCCTCCAAGAATAACTGCAATAACGCTCTCCGTACTCATAAGCATTCTCCTAATTTGGCTATCGGCTGTCAGTTATCAGTAAATAGTTATCGGTTAAAACACGCTCTTTTCACTGAACACTGACAACGATTCCTGACTATAAACTGCCCTTAGTGGATAATACACCCGTGATACGTTCATCAAGGCGTGTTGCAATATGTAACGCTTTCGCAACTGCCTTAAAGATGGCTTCAATGATATGGTGTTGATTCGTGCCGTACGGGACGTTGATGTGCAAGGTTGTGCCGCTATGATTCACAAATCCGTGAAAAAATTCTTCTGCGAGTTCAATATCAAAATCACCGACTTTTCCGTAACTAAGCGGTGTCTCAAAATGGAGGTAAGGACGGCCGCAGACATCCAAGTCAACTTTAGCGAGAGATTCATACATCGGAACAGTAAAGCTGCCGAATCGTTGCATCCCTGCTTTGTCAAGTACTGCTTTTTGGAGGGCTTGCCCAAGGCAGATGCCGACATCTTCGGTCGTATGATGTGCATCTACATGTAAATCACCCTTCGCCTCAATCTCAAGGTCAAAGAACCCGTGTTTGGCAAAGAGTTCTAACATGTGATCCAAGAATCCAACACCGGTGTTAATAGTGGATGTCCCTGTTCTGTCAAGCGCGAGGCTGAGCTGGATACGGGTCTCTGCTGTTTCGCGGGCAATTTCTGCTTTTCTGTCCATACCGATTTTTTAACTATGGGCCTTTCTGCTCCGTTTTCTTTCGTTGTCAGAAAACGGGTTTTCGTTAAAGGAAAATCTTTCTATTATAAAACACGAAGTTAGGAAATCTCTCTTGTTTCAAGACGCAAACACAAAGATACTTCACCTATATTATACGCTTAAAAACGGTTTTCCGCAACGCGAAAGCAAAACCTCCCGTCCAAGAGACGGGAGGTATACCTTTATGCCCATGTCATCAGCCCAAGTTCATGTGGAGATTGCAGATCCTCATGGTAGGGCATGGCACGAACAGTATAGCCGTGCAAGCCTGTCTGTTTTAAGGTCAGTGTCCCTTCAAAAAGATAGGTGCCGCCCCCGAGGTCATCCTTATACTGCATTGGACTAATAGTCCCGTTGTGAATTTCGCCTGCCTCATCTAACACACCGTGGTAAATTTGAACGGCAAGTTCGTGAGGAAACAGCACGTCGGTTCGGACGACTGCTTGCACCGTTGTGGACTCACCTACCCCAAGCTCAGAGCTTTGCGCAGCAGCGGTTTTCGCATCGGTACGCTTTTCCTCAACGCGAAGATCCCCCCAGTGGTCTCGGATGTGGGTTTTCCAGCGCGCTAAGGCAATACTGCGTTTCGCCTCGGATGCATTGAGTTCTTGCCAACGCCGATGTGCCGGAAAATATAACTGCTCTGCGTACGCTGACACCATCCGTTTGGTATTGAAAATAGGTGCAAGATTCTGCATGGCAGTCTTCATCCGTGCGACCCATTCATAAGGAACGTCATCAACAGAGTTGCGTTGGTAAAAAAGCGGCACAATCTCGTTTTCAAGGAGATCATAAATGGCGTTCGCGTGTGCTTTATTAGTGGATTTTGAATCCTCTGGAACGGGTCCCGTGTCAATCGTCCATCCACCGCCCAAATGATTTGCCTCAGCCCACCACCCGTCTGCGATACTAAGATTAAGGACTCCGTTCGCAGCTGCTTTCATACCGCTCGTGCCGCTTGCCTCATTAGGGCGTAACGGGTTGTTAAGCCACACATCCACACCTTCAACGAGATAACGTCCGACACAAATATCGTAGTTCTCGATGAAGACGATCTTATGATAAAACCGCGGTTCTGCGGCGATCCGAGCAATCCGCTGGATGAGCAACTTCCCCTCATAGTCATGCGGATGCGCTTTCCCTGCAAAAATGAGTTGGACAGGACGTTCTGGATGGTTGAGTATCTTATCAAGCCGATCGACATCGTGGAACAGTAAGGTTGCGCGCTTGTAGGTCGCGAATCGGCGTGCAAAGCCGATGGTCAACGCTGCTGAATTGAGCGTCTTAGTTGCCATGCTGTCGCTCTCTGGGGCACGCTTGGAAATGCTGCCGCCGAGTGCCTGTTTCTGTTCCTGCCGTTGACGCGCGAACGTAATAAGGCGCTCACGGCGGCGTTCGTGTGTCCGCCACAACTCAGGATCTGGAATCTGCGAGATTTGCGTCCAGACTGCTTGATTTGTGAGTTCTACAATCCAGCGGGGTCCAAGGTACCTGTCAAAAAGACTCTGCATATCACCAGAGACCCAGGAGCGGGTATGAATCCCATTGGTAATTGCGCTAATAGGCACTTCATGCACGGGTGTACCGGGCCAGAGGTCCTTCCACATCTCGCGGGAGACCTGTCCGTGCAATTGGCTCACGCCGTTGCACATCGCGGAGAGCCGCAGCGCAAGGAGCGCAGGACTGAATTCACTATGCGTATTCGACGGATTTGCTCTACCGAGACCGAGGAAGGTTTCGGTCGAAACACCGAGTTCGCCATAGCAAGCACTGAAGTAGTGATTGACTAACTCCGGTGGAAACCAGTCGATACCCGCCGGAACAGGTGTATGTGTCGTGAATATATTCCCTGCCCTTGTAGCCTCGCAGGCTTCTTCAAAACGGACTCCGGTCTGCAATATCATCTGCCGGATACGTTCAATTGCGAGGAACGCGGCGTGTCCCTCATTCATGTGACAGACTGTCGGTTCAATGCCGAGTGCTGTTAAGGCGCGGTATCCGCCAATACCGAGCAGAATCTCCTGTTTGATACGGAGACGTTCGTCACCACCGTACAGATAATCCGTGATATTCCGCAGCTCCTCGTTCTGATTTTCCGGGATATTCGTATCAAGCAGATACAGAGGGACGCGGCCGACCTGGGCACACCAGACTTTAGCGACCGCTTTGCCTTCTGGATATGCGACTTCTACTAAGAGCGGGGTCCCATCAGCCTGCTTCACTGGCTGAATGGGCATATTGTAAAAGTCATTGGTAGGGTAATCCGCCATCTGCCAACCATCTGCCGTAAGGGTTTGGCGGAAATAACCGTGTTGATAGAGCAGTCCGACTGCAACAAAAGGCAGCCCTAAATAACTCGCGGATTTTAGATGATCGCCTGCTAAGATACCCAAGCCGCCAGAGTAGAGCGGCATGCACTCCGTCAACCCAAACTCCATTGAAAAATAGGCGATTTTTAGGTTGCTGAGGGTCTCATCGTTGTGATTTGTCTCAAACCACGAAGGTGTTTTATGATATTCTCTAAACTTCTTGTGGATAACCTCAAGGCGTGCAAGGAATACACTGTTTTTTGAAGTGGCATCTAATTTTTCTTGTGAAATCTGACCGAGCATCGCGACAGGGTTATGATAGGTTTTTTCCCACAACTCCGCATCAAGATGATGAAACAGATCCAATGCTTCACGATCCCAGGTCCACCATAGATTTAGGGCAAGTTCACGCAGCGGTTCAAGATTCGCGGGTAAGGTAGGCACCACTGTTAACTGGCGAAGTGGCTTCATTCTTAATCAATTCTCCTTCCGAAATCTATGCCGCTTCTGCGTCCGGCTGCGGTGTCTTTAATGTGATGTAGGTGCCCTGTTTCCGTTTTTCAAAATCTAATTTTCCTTCTCGGGCGAGCCAACCGATCCCCATTAGGATTGCGCGTTCGGTCTCGCCGAGTTCGCGTGTTAATTTTGTAATGGTCGCTTCGCTGCTTTCTTCAAGATAGTGCCATATAGCACCCGCTACGCTTCCAATATTTTCTAACATTTTACCTCCAGAAATAGATACATGAAACTCAGGATTTACTGAACGAATTTTAACCAATGTCTTGTGCGACTCACATTGAAGTCTCTTAAGAAAACCAAAAGATGTCGTACAAGTCTTCGGTATATATTATAGTTACCTTTGGTAAGATTGTCAAGGACAATGGCAAAGACATTCAGTTATCAGTTATCGGTTTTCAGTTGTTAGCAGTCGGTGGGGCGAGGTTTGAAACCTCACCAACGAAAACCCGGAGTCGCGACCGGGGTCCCCACCCGTTACTGGGAAGGGGGAGGTCGCTCCTACAGCGAAGAAATCTTGCGCGAAAAACCGAAACCACTGGAGAACTGAATAGCTCTGACGCGAATTTGACATTCTTTTTGATATTGTGCTATAATTCTCGCAACAGATACGCTATTTCAATACCGTCTTTATAATTTATTCATCTTTTGACGGCTTTACTTGCAAGTCACATAAAAATTCTTGGCGAGGTAAAAAATTTGAGTATTGTTGTTCACGTCACACACGAAGCCATCCAAAAAATGGGGGGCATCGGTGCAGTTTTGGAAGGGTTGCTGACAACCCGCAACTACAATGAAGCGATTGAGCGCACTTTTCTCGTCGGGCCACTCTTTCCTGGTGCCGATTTGGGAGGCTTAGATACCGTCCTGTACCACGCGAGTAGGGGGATAACAGACACACCGCACGCAAAAGCTCTCACGGAAATTGAGCAGACTTATCACGTGGAAATCGTCTACGGACAACGACAATTCGAGGATAAAAACAAGAAAGTTACAACCCTCACTGATGTCGTCTTGGTGAATGTCGCAAGCACCAACGAAGCACTAACTGGACAATTCAAATGGCAACTCTATGAACACTTCCATATCGAATCAAGTCGTTACGAGAACGAATGGGAATTCGAGGAATATGTCCGTCTTGCCGAACCCGCTTATGCTGCGCTGCAGGCAATTATCGGTGAAGAGACGACGACCCCTGTGTTCATCATTTCACATGAGTTTATGGGGATGCCCCTCGCGCTCAAAACGCTCATTGAACGGCAGAGCAACGAAAACGCGCAGAACATGCGGACTGTCTTCTACGCACACGAAGTGGCAACGATACGTCCCATTGTCGAAGGACACCCCGGACACGATGTCCGCTTTTATAACGCCTTAGATCAGGCAAAGGCACAAGGGCAATCTATTCGCGATGTATTCGACGATCCGTTCTGGTATTTCAAGCACGCCTTGATTGATAAAGCACACCTTTGTGATACCATCTTCGCCGTTGGAGACCTCGTTGTAGATGAACTCCGATTCTTGGCAAAACCGTTTGAGGACTTTCCGATTAACCTTGTTTACAACGGCATCCCAGCGTTTGAGGTGAGTCTGCAAGAAAAACTGACATCGAAAGCACTGCTCCAAAAATACGCGAAAACACTGTTAGATTATCGTCCCGATTACGTCTTCACACACGTGACGCGGCTTGTTAAAAGCAAAGGGTTGTGGCGTGATTTACAGGTGCTAATGCATCTTGATTACCTGCTCGCCTCTAACGATAAAACCGCTGTGCTGTTCATCCTCTCTACAGAAATTGCAACAGGAAGACCGAACGAAAGCATTCACGAGATGGAGGAAGCGTACGGCTGGCCCATGTACCATAAAATCGGTTACCCGGATCTCGTGGGGGCAGAAATTGAATTAAACAACGGTGTCTCCGCCTTCAACCTACAGTCTAAGGCGATCAAAGTGGTCTTTGTCAATCAGTTTGGGTGGAGCCAAGCGGCTTGTGGAAAACGGATGCCGGTAGAGATGGAATTTATGGACATCCGTAAGGGAAGTGATGCGGAATTCGGGCAGTCCATTTATGAGCCCTTCGGAATCGCCCAAGTGGAGCCGCTAAGTTTCGGTGCAATTTGCGTCGTTAGCAACGTGTGCGGATGTTGTGGTTTCATTCAACATGCCACCGACAACCGCGAAGTCCCAAATGTCGTCGTCGCTGACTATACGCAGCTGCAGATCCCGCCGAAATCGTTAGACGATGTGCTTCATATCGGTTTGGCGGAACGGAATGCGATTGAATTGGAGAACAGCCGGGACATCGCGGCGAAACTTTTAGGACGCTTGCCGCGTAAACCCCGTGATGTAGAGGATATGCTTCGAGAAGGCTACGACATCGCTTCCCGCATGAGTTGGGAAGTTGTCGTTAAGGATTATTTCTTGCCTGGATTGAAAAAGGCACTTTAAAAGTAGCAGGCATACTCCGTATGCCGTACGCCGTAGACACACGCCGCATACTGTAACAACCATGTTCAACCTCTTTGATCCGAACAGCGACTTTCAAATTATAGCCGGTTCAAACTTACCACACTGGTTTCAACCACAAGCGACCTACTTTATCACGTTTCGCACCGAGGATTCACTCCCTAGACATGTAGCTCGACTGTGGTACGCCGAACGATCAACATGGCTTGCGCGACACGGAATCACTACTTCAACGCCAGATTGGAAAGACAAACTAACGAGGCTCCCCGAAAAATTACGCAAACAATTTCATGAAAACTTCTTACAGCAATACATGGAAAATCTTGACAAAGGTCTCGGCGCATGTGTTTTACGAAGACCGGAACTATCAAAAATCGTAGCGGACAGTTTGTTGTACTTTAATGGTGATCGTTACCATATAGGCGACTTTGTGGTTATGCCCAATCATGTTCATTTGCTAGTCTGTTTGTTAGGTGACACAGATCTCCTGAAACAATGCCATTCATGGAAAAAGTTCAGTGCTGGTAAAATTAACAAAGTGATTGGTAAAACGGGACGGTTTTGGCAGGAAAAGAGTTTCGATCATCTCGTGCGTTCACCTGAACAGTTCTGCGCAATCCAGCAATACATCCGCAAAAATCCGAGCCATCTTCAGAATGGTGATTATTTTTTGTATTAGATTTAAAGTAGTAGGCATACTCCGTATGCCGTAACGGTAGTAGACACACGCCGCGTGCCGTGACCTTTGCATACAGCGCGGTGGAGCGGACACCTATTCTAATGTGTACGTTACTTTTTAGTGTACGGCACGATGGAGCGTGCCTACTACCTTTAAGGAGGAAAGATGTCAAGCCAAACTTCAATGGATACACCGGTAGCAATGACACCGGAGCAGAAATTCTTCTTCGATCTCCGCGGTTGGATTTTGTTGCCATCCGTCCTGTCAGAACCGGAAATCGAAGAGATGAAAGCGGAAGTCTATGCGGGTGCCAGACAGAGTTATCACAGTGCCCTACAGAATCTACTCGACCACCCTGCAGTTGTAGGAATCCTAAACGAAATCCTGTCCGAAGATCCGTTTGTACACGACGACTGCTACGGGTTTCGGTGTGAAGGTTCGTTCACAACTGTCCGGCACCCCGGTTGGAATATATCCGAACGCGGTGATAACGGTCTACCACACGTCGTGCGTCCACCGCAGCAGGCAAACGCGATGCGGTATCAGGTCGCAGGTGAGAAAATCTTCGCTGGATTGACGCGCGTGGTATGGGAACTTGAAGAGGTGAAAGCAGGACAAGGTGGCACCTCTTTTCTGAGTGGATCGCATAAGGCACATTTCAACTACGGCGGTCCCGACCCGTATCGCCCCAATATCGGCGAATCACCCTGGGAAGGAAGCATGCGTGAGGTAATGGACGAGTATAGCTGCCCACCGGGTTCCGTCGTCATCTTCACTGAAAGTCTTGTCCATGCCGCTAATGATTGGACGAATCCTTCAAACCCACGGTGTGCGGTCTTCAATTGCTACAACTCAATCTGGGCACAGTGGCATCGGTTGAACCTGAGCCACGAAATTATTGAAACGATGCCACCGAAACGGCAATCGTTGTTCCGTGGCACATGGGCAATTGGTGGCGCTCCCGGCGGAAACCGTGAGTATTCGCTGGAAAATAACACGACTTGACAATGGAGTGCTACAGAGGCGCGGTTGCAAACCGCGCCTACTGGGCCTGCGAAGCAAGGTTTTCCTTTTTAAAATTGACACCTCTGGTGGCGACTTAGATCGCTTAATGCCAAAAACTTTACACACCCGGTTCCATCGTCATTTCAGCCGCTAATACTTGTGCGCTTCGGGCAGGGACATAGAGCTGAATTGACTGTGCTTGCCCCTCCACGCCAACATCTTGCCACGGATAATGGACACCCACTACAGCACCGTAGCCGCCATACGCCGTATCATCGGTATTAAGGATAAGCCGGTAATCTGTCTTCTCAGGCACAGGGATACGCCAATCTGTAACAGATTCGCTCGGATGAAAGTTGAAGGCAAAGACGAGTCCACCGCGTGCGTAGACTATCTGTTTCGCGTCCTCGTGAATAAATAATAACTGGATATTTTCATCGGCAAGCAGATGGTACCCTGCATCAAGGTGCTGCATCGCACGATCAAAAGCGTTGAGATGTTTGTAGCGGAGGGTGTTATCTTCGACAAGGCACCACTGCCTGCGCGCATACCAGTAGGAGTTATTATTCCCCGCACGCGGAAAGTCAATCCACTCAGGATGTCCAAATTCATTTCCCATAAAGTTGAGGTAACCCTCACCGCCTAAGCTAAAAGTCAAGAGTCGGATGAGTTTGTGGAGTGCAATGCCGCGAGCGATAAGATGGCTCGTCGTGAAAATACTCATGTGCGTGTAAAGTTCGGTATCCATGAGTTGGGTAGCGAGCGTCTTATCGCCGACAATTCCTTGGTCGTGGCTTTCGACGTAAGCGATATGTTTTTCGCCCGCACGGCGGTCGCGTAACATGCCGTAAATCTCGCCGATGTGCCACGCTTCATCTTGCTTCTCCTTCAACAACCGAATCCAATAATCCGGGATACCCATTGCAAGCCGATAATCGAAGCCAAGCCCGCCTTCTTCGGCAGGACGCGCGAGACCGGGCATACCGCTCATGTCCTCAGCAATCGAAATGGCGGCAGGGTTAACAGCGTGGACGACCTCATTCGCCAACATCAGGTAGGCGATAGCATCCGGTTCAACGTCGATGTCAAAGTAATCGTTATAACCAGTAAACTCCCGTCCTAACCCGTGGTCGCTATAGAGCATACTTGTGATACCATCAAATCTGAACCCGTCAAACCGATACGTCTCCAACCAATAGCGGATATTGCTCAGCAGAAAGCGTTGTACCTCGTACTTACTGTAATCGAAACAGCGTGAATCCCAGGCAACATGCTCACCTTTCGCGCCCGCGTGGAAATACTGATGCGCCGTACCATCAAAACTGCTCAACCCTTCATTGAGATTTTTGACAGCGTGGCTATGCACCATATCCATGATAACCAACAACCCCATACCGTGCGCCGTATCGATAAGTGCTTTCAGTTCTTCTGGTGTCCCGAAACGACTTGAGACAGCGAAGAAGTTGCTCACATGATACCCGAAACTCGCATAATACGGATGCTCCATCACCGCCATCAATTGCACAGCGTTATAACCCAAATCCGCAATTCGGGGCAAGATGTTCTGCGTAAACTCAGCGAACGTTCCGACTTTCTCTGCTTCCTGTGCCATGCCGACATGCGCCTCATAAATCCGCAAACCTTCGGTGTTGATATCGAACTGGGGTGAGTAATGCTTCCACTGATATGGGTGTGCGGGTGCCCAATACTGTCCGCTAAAATCAGCATCGCCTTCCTGAACAACGCGCTGAATATACGCCGGGATCCGATCAAGTCCGCCGAGTTCAGAGACAACATGCACCTTGACGAGGCTGCCGTGTGTGAACCTATCAGCATAGTCCCTGTCAGGCAAGAATAGATGCCACACACCCCAGTCATCAACGGACATCGGATTCGCATCGCGCGACCAGTCGTTAAAATCACCGATGAGCGCAAGAGTCTCCGCGCCCGGTGCCCATTCGCGGTACCAGACACCGGTTTCCCCTTCGTGTTCCCCACGGTTGAAACCGAAATATCGGTGTCCTTGGCTTATCTCACCTAATAGACCACTCGTCTTCTCAATCTCGGCTTTGAAACGTTGATAGTGTGCAAACCGCTCACGCAATTGTGCGGTGTATGGTTTCAGCAAAGGGTCTGTGTTGATGAGGGCAGTGCCGTCGGCACTATTTTCTGTCAAATGTCGCTTTCGCATAATGTATCAGGATAAAGTAGTAGGCAGACTCCGTTCTGCCGTCCACATTTTTTTGGATTTTGATGGAGAGGTTACCAACTTTGCTTATAGACAAAGTGTTTTCAAGCAGCCAGTACGTTTTCGTGATGACACATCCATTTTCCAAGAATTTGGAATGATAAGTTATATTACATAATACGACATGTTTTTAGTGTAGCACAAGACGACTTGCTATTCAAGCAGACGTACGCTAAGATAAGCACATGCGAACACGCTTACACCGAACAACGATATATCTCACACTCATCATTCTGGCAGCGTTTTACATTCCGGATGTTAACGCGGGTGCCAATCCGTTTGAAATCCAGATGTTTGACGGCAACACAAAAGTGATGCAACCTTACACGCTAATCTCCGGAAAGCGATACAGACTCCAGGCAGTCTCACCTGATAAAAAAGTGCTTTCTGCACAGTGGTTCATCGCTGGGAACTTAGGTAGGATTACAACAGGCGAGATAACGATGCTAACAGCTGTTTTTGTCGGTGAAGGAAACCTTATCTGTCGTGTGGATGGAATGGAACAGCGCACACAGTTACGCGTTGCCCCCGCGACAAAAATTATGGGTAGCAGCGGCGGAAAACTCCAAAGCCCGGCAGGCGTGGAACTTAAACTACCCAAAGGCGCGCTTGCAATTGAACAGAAAATCGGGATAGAAATTGTGGCATCACCGAGATTACCACCGACAGCACAACGGTTCGTTCGTGTGGTTCGCATCTCACCGGAACGCCTCGTCTTGAAACGGAGCGCGCAGCTTACATTTCTCTTTGGCACAGACGCAAAGCCACAACTCTATTTTTGGGAAGCGTTTGGAAGAAAATGGGTGCCGTTGCGCGGTAGTGTGAACACGATGCAAGGCGGTGTGACGGCTTCTATTAATCATTTCGGAATTTATACCTTGCTGGCACCTGTCCCTGAAGACCCGAAGCGCACCGACCAGTTACAGATCCAGAATATCAAACTCTCGCCGCGTGTGTTCTTCGCACCGGATACGCATCGACTGACGATAACGTATCAACTCAACGCACCAGCCGCAACGCAAGCATTTGTGACGATGGACATCTTCGATCTGAGAGGTAGACGGATTCGGCGGTTGCTTGAGGACGCGCCGCGCTACATCGGTGCTAACACAGCACAGTGGGACGGATTGACAGATGACGGAAGACTCGTCCGAAACGGACGCTATCTGCTTGTGATTCGCGCGAGGATAGGTTCACAGCACGCCATGCAGCGGAAATTGGTTGTGGTCTTCAAATGAAGGCTTGGGAATAAAAGGCTCGTAGTAGGGCAATTCATTGCCCTTCTCACTTGGTGATCGACACCCAATTACAGCCCTACACCTCTATTCTGGTCGGAACAACTTTTCTATCTCTGCCGAACGATCCGTCTTGCTGAGTGTTGAGAGTCTTTGAAACTCTGCATCAGTAAGTTGCTCAAAAAGCCGATCAATTTTCGCATACAATTCGGCTGTATCCTCTGTCATACCCGTATCTGTAGGATCATCCAAATCAACTGCATACTCGTTTCCATAAACATCGGTGATTTGAACAACACCCCGTTTAGTACCTTCCGGTAACACCAATGAGCCATCCGCTTCCAAAACCCATTGACCTGCCATTTCTCCCGGAGCAGACGCAATTCCGAAGCGCATTGTCGGAAATTTTTGCCTCGGACGGTGGGGTAGATTCCTGACTTCTTGAATATATACCTCAACACTGTTTTTCGTCAGGCGTTTTTCGAGCGTTTCAAGATGAGATATTATGGATATCCTGCTACCGGTAGGCAAATCCGCCAGTTTAGTTTTAGCAATCAGTGCAAGAATACTGAAGTACCGTATATATGGCTCGACATCAGTCTGAGCGAGGGAAGGCGAACTCCTAAACATCAGTTCAGGATTGTTACGGTGTAACGTCATGCTATGCGCTTCCAACTGCAGCCGCTCGCGTTCAGGCAGCGCGTATTTTTTCCCAACTGAAAGCTCAACACCCATAATCGAATTGATAAGCTCAGAAAAACGCGCTTGTTCCTCTGGTGTAAGCTTCCCTGAATATTCGTAAATAGGTGCAAAAAGTTCACGAGTCGCTGCGTAGTTCGCTTGACGTTGCGTATGCCAATAGAAGAGTCCTACACACAGCAGCACAATACCGAGCATACCCACGAAAAGCATCCGTTTTTTGTTCACACTTCATTTCCTCCATAGAATAATTCCGTTTATCTATAGGCATTATATCTTTTTTCTCACACTTCCGTCAAGCGAAACAACTCAGATAGCCAGAGGCATTCAGTTATCAGTTGTCGGTTGTCAGTTTTCAGTAACCCACAAACCCGCCGCCCTTTCTCCACTTCGCTGGCGAGGTTTTGCGGCGTACTCGCCCAAATGCGATCTGCATTCCCAACCTCGCCTTATCAAACGCGCCATATCTTCCGTTGGTGGAACTTTTACCCTGCTATTCCGTCGCTGTGTACGTCATGGTAGACTTTAGCATAATTCTTACAGAACACCCAACAATTCTTGCGGGGTTTCCTACAATTTTTGCGCACCGACGGCAGAAACGGATTATAAACGGATACTGTTTTTCAGCAATAGTCCATGCCTACATACTCCTCGATAAACCCAGTATGTACCTGTGTTTCAG
>JAKZUG010000590.1:0-3057 GCA_047516705.1 Candidatus Poribacteria bacterium
GCCAGAATTCTCTGGAAAATCAACACAACGAAAGTAAGTGTAACGATTTCACACATACAAGATGGTCCGACCTCCCACTTTCTCGGAGTCAAGGATGTGACCGACGGAAAATGGCATCATGTTCTATTTGTTGCAGATAGATCGGATGGGACTCGCCTCTATTTCAACGGTAAGTTCGATTCTGAGGGAGCGGAGTCTGACGAGGTAGATATTACCACAGAATCTGTCATGTTTATCGGTGCCTCGGTCCGAATTGGTAAAGACACTCGAAGATACTTTGAAGGGCTGATTGACGAATT
Organism: Candidatus Poribacteria bacterium; assembly: GCA_047516705.1. Classification (GTDB taxonomy): domain Bacteria; phylum Poribacteria; class WGA-4E; order WGA-4E; family WGA-3G; genus WGA-3G. Next base: position 300 of record JAKZUG010000590.1, read on the forward strand.
GGGTATCTATGATCGGGCACTGACAGATGATGAAATCGAACGGAACTTCACTGCGAAGGGACTTGCCGTCAGTCCGCAAAAGAAACTCGCTATCGCATGGGGAGAGATAAAGATTTCTCGGTAAGGCTCAAAATCCCACTATCCCCTTAGTGGACAAAAAATGGGAAAAAATAGCGGTATGGGACACCTCCGAGCCAGTGATGCGGGTAACGTTTCCTCCGCACAAACCCAATATCCAATCAAGTGGTCAAAAAGGGCGTTAGTCATCGGACTCACCTTGGCTGTCTTAGAATGTTTGATCGCGCCCTACAATGATTATGTTATTCGTAACACCTTTCTGGCGGGTGGTCATTTTCCGCTTGCCCCATTTTTTGTCCTGACCGTCTTGGCTCTGGTTGTTAACTCCGTCCTAAGGTTCCTGCATCCCAAACTTGCGCTCTCTTCCCAAGAACTCGTCGTTATCTGGTGCCTCATGATCGCCGCCGCCGGTATCCCTTCATCGGGGATGATGCGGGATGCCTTGTCCGCTTTCGCGGCTTACAACTATTTTGCTACTCCAGAGAACGAATGGCGATCACTTTTTTTTCAATATATCCCCGAATGGCGTGTCGTGCGAGATGAGATAGCGATTACCTCTTTCTATGAAGGCTTATCCGCTGGTGAGCGGATTCCTTGGGGTGCATGGTTGAAACCGCTCTCCGTGTGGGCATTGTATGTTTTAACTGCCTATTTCGTTATGGTTTGCCTCGCTGTGATACTCCGAAAACAGTGGGTCGAATATGAGAAATGTACGTTTCCACTCGTTCAACTGCCTGTAGAGATCTCCGTTCATCGGTCAGGCGTTGTCAATTCATTCTTCAAAAGCAAAAAGATGTGGATCGGCTTCGCTATACCGGCATTCATCCACACCCTGAACGGGCTTCACGCGTATTTCCCAACCCTGCCACACATCCCCATCCGATTTTGGCTCGACCCATTTCTCGTCGGTAGACCGCTCAACGCCTTGAGACCTTTTCAGATCGTCGTGCTGATGTCGATGGTCGGATTCAGCTACCTTCTCACACTTGAGGTCGCATTCAGCCTCTGGTTTTTCTTCCTGTTTTTCAAACTACAATGTCTCATTGGCAGTATGCTCGGTTTTCTAATTACGAAGGGTCCGGGTGTGAAATGGACAGCGTATTCGTTCAGTGCTGCGCAGGAAGCGGGCGCGTGTCTGACTTTAGCGGGCTTTGCACTCTTTAAAGCGAGGGGACACATCAAGCATCTATTTTTAAGCGGCTTTGGACACAGTTCTCCTCAATCTGATGCCGAGAACGAACCGATGCCCGCCTGGCTGACAGTCTTTGGACTGATCGGGGGCTTATTCCTCTTGATATACCTGAGCCATCTGATGGGAATGTCTCTCGGATTTGCGGTGCTTTTTGTGATCTTTTCGTCTGGCGTGTTTATTGCCTTGACCTGGCAGATTATCAACGGAGGTATCCCTTTTATCAACCCGTCATTTTCACCGCAAAGCTTTTTCCTGACAACACTTGGATCGGCACGTATGACACCCTCAACGACAACGTGGTTGTTCATGCAACCCACCGCCTTAACCTCGCACCTGAGAGAGTTTATGATGCCGAATGTGATGAACGGGCTGAAGGCGGCGGATGCAGTCAGAGCCAACCGGCGCAGACTCCTCACAGCGATGGGAGTGGCGATGGTGCTGGGATTGCTTGCCTCATATTATTCCGTGCTGAAAGTAAGCTATCAACACGGTGCGTTATACGTGCATACGGGAGGTAGCGGCGGGGCGCGCTGGTTGAGTGCTATCCTTACCAGTCCTCCGATGGGAACAGACTGGACGAATACCGGTTTTACACTTTTCGGCAGCGTGTTTACAATCGGATTGATGTGGATGCGAAAAGTTTTTGTGTGGTGGCCCATTCATCCGATCGGATACACCATGCTAAGCTCCTGGGCATCGTTTAAGTTATGGTTTTCTATCCTCCTCGGTTATCTTCTGAAATATGGCATCGTGAAATATGGAGGGCTCAGAGCGTATAGACAGGCACGCCCCCTGTTCCTTGGATTGATCCTCGGTGAGATGACCTGCGCGGGACTCTGGTCAATCGTTGGGATGATAACCGGTGTCGAAACCGGATATCGCATCTTGCTGGATTGAGGTAGGATGTGAAAGGTTCGTAGATGTGTGGAAACCGACACAAAGGAAGGTGAGTCAAATCGGAGATGGACGCAACCAACCCCTGGTGAAATTGTGGTTACAAACACCATGCATAAGGACCGGGACCTGTCCGGCGAACCATCTCGGCGATCTGCTGGCGCATCTGCGCGATCCGGCTCTGGCGTTCCGGATGATCGGCAAGGTTTTGCATTTCGCCCGGGTCGGTCTTTAGGTCGTACAGTTCATCAATATCAAAACGGTTCCGAATATATTTCCAGTGGTCATAGATAACCATCACATGCGCCGCCAATTCTTCTGGTTCCTTGGCGTTGTGATAGATCGCATCAAGGCTGGCGATCTCGGCGAAGATCGGTTGATGTTCCGGTTCTTCTCCGTTCAAAATCGCCTCCGCAACGGATCGCCCATCAATCGGTGTTTCTGGTACCTGACCCATAAGTGTCAATTTAGCGGTTTTTGATAGCGTTTTAGCAACTGTAGATATAAACATACCGCCCTTACAGGGCTGCGGTCTTTGGTCGAAAACGCTGCTATAAACATGCCGTCCCTATGGGACTCAAGAAGGTTTTGCGG
>JAKZUG010000591.1:0-3216 GCA_047516705.1 Candidatus Poribacteria bacterium
CTATTATAAGAGAGTAGGAGGTTTGTGTCAAGAAAAACTGTACGTTCGGCAGAGTTATTTGTTTTCAACTTTTCGCCGCTTTCAAATGAGAGGTTGCGATCCAACGATGGCTCGTACATCACTCAGCGTACTTACGGTAAGGTTGAGTGGCTCTGACAAATTCGGGGAGGCTCAGATGTAGGCTCCCTATAAATGCGAAATGCTCGAGCAGGAACACGAATGGTTATTGTCGCCTTCTTGATGAGGGACCAGACCACAGGAGCATATGATGCCCACAGGACGGATTAAGTACTACAATTTCGATAAAGGCTTCGGATTTATTGCGCAAGATAGCAGTGATGCGGATGTTTTCTTGCACAGTTCTGCCATTAAGCATCCCGAATATGAAGAACTCCGCGTCGGGCAGCGAGTAAAATATAGTGTCGTCGAAGGTGAGAAAGGACTCGTTGCCCAAAACGTTGAAGTATTATTGACACCGACGGAACGCCGATGGCTGCGGCAAGGGAAGGCGATTATCCCGCGCGGTTACGCTGGATTCCCAGGTCAAAACCAAGGACAATTTATCGCTAATGAGGTAGCATCTGCCTCTGATTACGAAACGGACAAATCAAAGCAGATTCGAGACCGCCTAAACCGTGATGGCCCCGTAGCATCCGCAAAATCCGCATCGAAACTACCTAATCAACCTACCTCAGCAAAAGATGTTGGCGATACAGATGAACCCATACAAGATGGGCAAGAACAATCTTCAAAGCAACTCAGCTTCGGTGACCTCTATATCCTCAAGCAGATTAACTTTGAAACATCGATGTTTTTCGCGTTGTATGACGCTATACAACTTCCTGCTACCGTCCTTGAAATGACACTTTCCAGTTTGACACTCAATAGCAATGGGAAGGAACAGCAGATCGCTAAAACAGATGTTAAATATTGCTACAAAGACTTTGACGCAGAGAAAGTTCAAGCAGCTATTGAGATTGACGAAGATGTCAAAGCGCAAGAGTTGACGCAATTACCACCTGACGCACATGTGTGTGAAATTGATACGGAAACCGTGCGGCATGCCCGCAAAAATGGAACCTCAATTGAGATTACGCTCCGAGGCGGAGAAACCTTCCGTGGGACTGTAGACTGGGTGAGTCCTTATGAAATTAAACTCATTTTAGAGAATGGAGCAAAGGTCGTCATCTTCCGACATGCCGTCTACAACCTTTCCGTAGATTAGAGCAGAGTCATTCAGTTCTCCTTTAGGGGGAATGTTTGAATGTTGCAAAACCGTCTGTAGGAGCGATCTCCGAATCGCGACTGCTGGGATAGAAACGCCGCAAAACCGAAAACTAAATGGCTCTGAGATTAGGGGATCCTATGAAGGCATATTATGAACTTCTTGGTGAGATCGAGGGGGATGTGAAACGCTTACGCGAAGAATCCGGAGGTGTGCCGTGTCCTTCTACCTGTTTCGTCTGTTGTCATAACACAGCGACAATGGCGATTAGTGAGGTTGAAGCTCGAGACCTAAAGTTGGGATTAGATGCCCTGCCAGGGGAACTCCGTGCCCATATCCGTGCAAAAGCGGAACGCAGCATCAAAAAGTTAGAAGCACACGGCTATAGTGCTGAAACCATCATGCCCGATACAGGTATGAAAGCGATTGGTGTGATAAAGGGCACACCTGAAGGTGAGTGTCCTATGCTAATCGGTGGGGTCTGTTCTGTTTATGAACATCGTCCGGTCATCTGCCGCGTCTGGGGATATCCAATTCATAACGGGAATGATTTAGCCTGCTGCCACAAAACCTTCCTCGGTCAACGCCGTCGCTTCCGTCCCCTCAATTATAACCACTATTGGAAGACCTGCCAAAACCTCAGTAGCGAATTGGGTGCCACTCAAAAAACGCCGAACTGTTATCTCGTCTCTCAATTGCTATCAGAATAAGGTGTAGCACGTCTGATAACGTCCTAAATTATAGGCGTGCTTTCGCTTAACTCGCGCAAAAACTGGAAGGTATAAATTCCGGTACGGTGCCCATCGCTCCACGTCAAACGCACCGCATAACGTCCAACTTGCTGAATATCCACAAGACGTAAGTTTTCAAAAAAGTCATCAGGGGGTAAAATATGGAAGGGGTCTTTTCCCAAACGTACTGCATCGCAATGGGCGCATGGGCATTTTTCTCGGAGGAGACGATAGGACAGTTCGCTACGGTACGAATCTTTCCATTGAACTTCCAAACTTGTACTGCCTCGTTCAATGCGAGTCGGTTGAAATTTTTCCATGATAACTCTTCAAACAGGTTGTGTCCATAAAAAAATGGTTGCCAATTTGTGCGACCGCAAGCAGTCTCGCAAACTGACAACCGTTCAGGGAATTGCGATCTAAGGATTGCTCCTGCTATCCGTTATTGAAAGTACGCCGCATTGATTTCAATGAAATCTTCCCATTCTTCAGGAACGTCTTCTTCCATGAAGATAGCTTCGACGGGACATTCGGGTTCACATACGCCACAGTCGATACATTCCTCTGGATCGATGAAGAGTTGATTGTTTTCCCCAAACTCGTCAGCATCCGGTAGGGGATGGATGCAGTCTACAGGACACACATCAACGCACCCACTATCCTTAAGGTCAATGCACGGTTCGCAAATCACATACGTCATGTTGGAAAACTCCTTTCCGCTTGATTTTTATAGTAAAAGCCTCCATGCCACATAGGGACAACTTCACTTAATAGGCAAGGTTAACCCACTTTGATGAAGGTATTACAAAAACATCATCATATATGGTGGATTTTTTTGCTATGTCTACTGAGTTGCGATCAGGACACTATAAATAATACCACATGCAGTTTATTTTGTCAAGTTATATTTGAAACGAGCGTGTGTAAAGTTTTTGACATTAACCGTGCTCTCTCTTGTAGGTGGGGTTTTCAACCCCGATTTAGCCCGAATATCATGCTCACATGCGACATTGATTTGTGGGTAGGATGTTCATGGAAACGATAACCTTGACAGAATAAACCCCAGCGGGGAAACCCCAAGTGTATAGCAGCTTCAAATACGCACAAACTTAGCCCCAGCGAGGCGACGGGTGCATTACTAAAAACATCCGTGGATTTTCAAGCAGAAATGGCACTTAAATGCTTACGTTTTTTTGAGTGGCAACTTGGGTGATTTTTAGATTAGAATTCAGGTTTTTACGATTCTTCCATATTATGCAC
>JAKZUG010000592.1:0-7520 GCA_047516705.1 Candidatus Poribacteria bacterium
ATTTGGAATTCACTGGCGGGAATTAGCACCATGTTGGTATGGGAAGATGGGTCTGTAGGCGTTGTCTTAGTATATTCCATCCCAGCAGGGGATTTCTTCGGACTTTCGATTAATTCCGTTTTTGGTCCGATGATGTTCTGCTCCGTAACAGGAGGTGCTGTGATCCATGAAGGTGGGGAGCCTGTAACATTTTTGATTACACCAACGAGAGTCAACAAAAGCATAGGGGTAAAGAGTATTAAAATTCCGATCCATTTCCGCCCATAAATACTTCTCAATTCTCGGCACCCTTGAATCGCTGCACCAATCGCAAGTCCCCAGAAAACCCAAACCATAATAACGGGCACGTCGAATCCGAGATAAAAGAGTTCATCTATCACGATAAACACGTTTGTTGCGAAGAACCTCAATCCAAGATATAAGAGAAAAACAATATAGATGGGAACAACAAGAATCACGAAAAGGACTATAGCGACAAGTTGGCCAATAAGCCAAATTGCAACGGCAATGACTGCCAGAGCCATAATACAACCTAACCCCTCACCCATTGTTGGCAACCTTCCTATTGTAAATAGATGAGATTTGTCCATCTCGAATCAAGAGATAAAAAACAAAACTGGTGATTTTTAGAAGCACTGTCACATAAGAGAGGATAAAAATACTTAACGAATAGCTGATAAGAAATTGCAGTCGGCTTCCCATGAGATAGTAAGCTGTGATTGTCGAACCGACAGTCAGCAACACCATAAAGAGAAAACATGCACTAACTTCCCATTTGTTATCCAGCATAAGTGATTTGGTGAGTTGATAGATCACGCGGACACGCTGTTCTCCCTCAATAATGATAAACTTCATTCCAAGTGATAGAAAACTGGTGTAAATGACAAGTAGCGGCAGAACACAAAGCGCAATCACAGTCCATGCGAGAATCGAGGAAACCAACGTATAGTGGATGAAAAAGAGTACTGGTGAAATCATAACAACCACAAAACCAGCAATGAGGTAAAACGATCCCTTGAAGGTGAATGCAGGCTTGAAATACATCCGACCATAGGCGACAATCTGTGTCGAACGGTAACTGTTGCTTATCAGTAGGTCGCGAATGAGTGCGGCCAGGCCTGTATCGTTGTAGAAGGCAATTAAAAACGCGGCTATCAAGAGACTCGCTACAATAATCAGAAATTGGGGCTGTTCCAGATTGAGGTATTCCATGTGATTGAGCACACGCCAAGCTTCATCAAAACGCCCGGCTTGTGCACTTTCAAGCGTATGTTGTAATTTCTCTATACGGACACTTTCGGTAATCAGTTCGTACAATGTCTTATCGGTAAATTGTTCAATTAGATCAATGATTTTACCAAATACCACAGAGATAAGCGCGATGCCGATTAATTTTCGATTCTGATTTAGGGTTGTGAATCCCTCTTTAATAGAAATCTTCCAAATCATGGCTGCCCTCTTCTTTTGAAGAAAAAGAATCGATAGACAAAGACACCTGCAACGAGTGCAGCGAGTGCGATTACAAAACGAAAGCCAATACCTGGTGTCCCAAGCTTATAGATTGTCCAATCCTTCCATAGCCATTTGTCAGACCATTCGCCCCAATTAGGATCGAAAGTTACAAAGTTGGCGTTCGTCAAGCGAGTCGCTAACCACCCAGAGTCTCCAAGTAGAAGAGTTATTAGACACACAGCAAGGGTAATAGCCGCTACTGAGGCACCACTCACTGCGACCCGGCGTATTGATTTTAGGACTGGATAATCAACATAGCAGGCAATTGGGATTGTTATATCACCGGATAAACCACCGACATTTGTATTGATGGTCGATTCCGATTCTGCTTTGATGACATACTGTGATGAGGGAGCTGTAGGATCACCAGTATTTGTGTTGACAACCAATTCGGTCTTATACGTTTTTTTGGATGCCAAGAGACTTGCGTTGAGTTCGACGGTAACAAGAGTGTTTCCTCGGATGGTCATAGTGGACAGTTGAAGCCCCGGTATATCGTTGGTTAATTGGAGACTGCCATAGAGAAATCCACGCCCAGTGTTTTTTATTTCGAGTTGAATCTTCTTTTGCGTCTCAGTATCAATGTTGCCAAAGTTGATAGATCCATGACTTATATGGAGTTTTGGATGACCGATTCGCGGGTTCAGGCTCTGAGCTAACTTTTCCACACCAATGTCCTGCTCATCTCTGTAAAGTGCCGTGATGTTTCGTGCCATATTTGCTAATTCGGATTGTTTAGTGTATTCGAGCCAGAGTGCGATAAAACCGTTGAACAAAAGATTTTTTGCGTCTGCCCAATTCAGGTCGATCGAGTTAGCTAATTGGACGGGTGTTCGGGCATCCCGTCCTTCCTGAAACTCCATTTTCTCCTGTAGAATTGACACCATGGCTCTGAGTCCGAGTTCGCGGTTCTCGGGAAATTCACTAACAACGGATCGTGCGGCATCGGCAAAGTGCATTTCGCCAGCCCTGCCGAGACTCTGCTCTAAGTAGCCACGGTAGAGAGCATCGGTGGCATCTTTTGAATTCTTCAGCATTAACTTTGCCAGTTGTGGGATATTAAAGGCTTCATTGCCATTACGGAATTTGAAGATAGGAGGGCCACCGCCTAAGAGCGGATCATCCACCTCTTGCTGAAGATTTGCGACATACGCTTCTCGTTTTTGGTAATCCGTCAGGGTATCTCGTGCTTGATTCAAGAGAGTCCGCCACTGCTCTTCTGTTCTGCCGTCAGGTCGGGGACGTGCACCGGCCTTCAACGACGCTCTATAATAATTGTTGTGGGCTTTCTCAACACGTTTTACAATAGCATCCTCATTGAGACTTTGCAATTCTTCTATTGAAAGCCCTAATATCTCAAGATAGTTGTCTGTCTTTTCGACATTCAGACCTGAGTCCTTCAGAATTTCAGAAGTTTCCTCAACAGAGAGTTTATACTTGGTTTCCGCTTGTCGGTAAAGCCCTCTATATTGTTCAGTGCTAATAGTCGGTGAAGTAGCTTTAAACTCATTAACAAAGGTGATGAATTCATCACGTTTAGACATACATTAGTCCTCTTGAATCAGACAGTGGAAAGCAAGTGCCGAGGTCGCAAATTACGATGCGATCTAATATTAAGAATTCCTGCCTATTTAACCACCAAACCTTGTAGATCTGTTTGAGCTTGTGCGACTTCCTCAGTATCAAGCGTTGGCCTTTCAATGACGGAAAAGAGATCGAAAACTCCTTTTGCGTCGCTACTACTGAGGGCGGTTGCTGTCACTTCAAGCAGTTGGTTCCGATTGTACGAGTAGATAATACGTACTGGAGACCCTTCTGGCAGCCCTTGCGGTAGTTCAAGGGTACATTCTCCCAATTTATAATCCTCAAATACGTCTATTTCATCTTTGAGTTGATCCTGTTCAAGCCCTTGGACAACCTCAATTAACACCGAGCGTTGGTTGTCTTCCACGGTTCTAAAACTACCTTCTTTCTCGCAAGGAATAGCGGTCATTTTGGGGATCATTACGTGGATAATAGGCTCGCGTAACGAATTGAGAACAACAAGTCCGAGATTATGGGTGGCACCGTCAGTCACTGTTACGTTGGGCGCACCGTCCTGTCCGAAGAACCGGTCAATAACCATATCTGGCACGTCTGTTGTTGCAATGGTACTTTCGGAGATTTGGTGGAGTGTTCCCTGAAGTGCTGCACCGAGAGCAACAACTTGGTCAGGATCAACTTCATGCGGGTTAACTTTTTTTCCACTGATATTAGCAATCATCTCTCGCACCATCGGCATTCGCGTTGAACCGCCCACTAATAACACTGTGTCAATGTCTGCCCACGTCATATTACCTTCAGAGATGACTATCTCACATAAAGCACGGCACTTTTCAAGGAGTACAGCGGTGAGTTCCTCAAATTTCTCACGCGTCAATTCCGCGAGCGTTATGTTGCCATTATATTCGCAAGAGATGGAAGCTCTTTCTTGATGAGATAAAAGTATTTTCGCGTTGACTGCGTTAAGTTGGAGACTTTGATAAGCACGGAGATCCTGCAACGGATTTTCGCCGTGTTCAATCTCAAACATCTCGGCGACATGGATGATGATTTTATCGTCCCAATCTTTACCGCCAAGCCTATGGTCCCCGTTTGTTGCAATCATTTCTATTTTGGATCCAGCAACCTTCATTATGGTTACGTCAAACGTTCCACCTCCAAGATCAAACACTAACACGGTTTGCTCATAACCTAATTGATTAATGCCGTAGGCGAGTGCAGCCGCGGTCGGTTCATTAAGCACCTGCAGAACGTTCAATCCGGCAATTTTACCGGCATTACGCGTAGCCTGTCGCTCTGCGTCGTGGAAATACGCCGGAACAGTAATAACCGCGTCAGTAATTTCGGTGTCAAGATATGCTTCGGCATCCTGTTTGAGTTTGGTTAAAATGAATGATGATAGTTCTTCAGCGGAGTAGTCTTTACCATCAAATGTGCGGAAAAATGTCTCTTTTGACTTACCCATCTCGCGTTTGACAAACTCAACAATCTGCTCTGGTACGGATCTGGCATATTGCTTGGCGACACTACCTACAGTGACAGAACCGTCTTTAAACAGAATTACTGACGACGTAGTTCTATGGTTTTCGGCGTTAGGAATAATCTCTGGTTGGCCATATTCATTGACATGAGCAACCGCTGAGAATGTTGTTCCCAAGTCAATGCCAACAACCTTACCCATCTGTTCCTTTCCTCCTTCGATTTCAGGGATTGTATAACAGACAACAGATGCCTGATTTTCATATTTTCCCTTTAGATTACCCGCGCCATTGCAATAAAATTTGCTTCAAGTTTTCTACCAAAGGCTGAATGTCCCTGTCTTTTCGCGATGCCTATAGCCGGACAACGATTCAGCACATTTCCGATTCCTCATCGGAATACCCGTCATCGGTAAAGCCCCATGTGACGTGAAAATCACCGCGTTGCTCAATCTCATAGAGAATAGAGTAGCACGTCCGCGGTCGGATCCGGTTCTTAACTGCCAGATGCGTGACGCGTTCGGTTTTCTCGAGTTCAGCGTAAATCAAATATTTCGTCGTCTCCAGCTTCACTAGCATCGAGATACCCCTCATCGTCGAACCGCGTCCACATCTTAGGTAAGAGCGGGAATGCGGTATCGCGCTGATACTCTGTGCCTCGCTCGGTTTCCCGGAAGCTGTAGGCGGGGAGATAGTGTTCCAAAAAAGGTTGTACGCTTTCCAAAGCGCGACGGCACGCGACACACCCGACATAATCCAGGGCATCAATCGCCTGCCGATACCAAATTGCTCCCTCGCTTGCCCCAAGAGGAACCGCTTCACGGCTATACCGTCAAAATCGTCGGGCTTGCTGTCGAGATAGTTCTGCATGAGCTGCACCCGCTCATCGAGTCGATCGCAGATTTGGGTATGGTCGTTGACCCAGTTGACTGTGTGTTTTGGCATGGATAATTCCCAGTTCAAGTGAAAAGGTTGTGAACGAACCATGGACTTTGAGTTTGACAATTGGACGCGGCATCTGGGCTTACCTTTAGTCATGCCCTCTGGCGAGTACTACCTTGATAGCAGACAAACCCTTATCAGTATGATGTATGTCAAATTTCACTTTTTGACCTTGTTGAATTAAATTAACCTGTTCATCAAATATTTGTGACTCATGCAAAAATATATCATGATCGTGTTCTTCGCACGTTATGAAACCGTAACCTTTAGTTATGTCAAACCACTTTACTTCTCCTTGTGTCCGGATTAGAAGTGGAAAAATTTCTTTTTCGATTATTTCGGCGGCTTTCTTGAATGGGATCTCGAAAAATTCCCTATCCTGACGTATTCGGTAATCACTCAGTAGGCTGAAAACAAGGTTCTCGGCTGCTTCAGCGTCTTCCACCTCGAAAACTGCTCTCGCGGAAAATGGTATTAACACACCTGTTGCCGAGTTTATTTCTTTAACCCTGTCTTCTACAGAACGAGTTGTTCTTCCTATTTTTAGAGTATCAGGTTCATCTTTTTTTGATAAAATATACAGCCAACCACGTCTCTCTTGTGAGAGACGCACCTTCCTATGATTCTTCCAATTACTTAGATAGGTTGGAAGGGTTCCGTTAACCAAATCGTCACGTATCAACAGTGCTTGTTCAAAATCATGTTCCTTTAAACTTTCTCGGAGTTTAACTCACCGGGAAACAATGGAATTCATCTCGTCTCTAGGCGGACACCCAAGTCTATTATAGACAGTAAACCAATTCCATTGGTCCTTCCGTAATGACCGGTTAAACATGCCTTTTAACTCCGAAATAGCGTCCAGATCCACTTTGTCTGGAGAAAGTTTGTCACTCAGAAAAAGTGACATAACATCTATGGCATTATTAAAACGTCTGCTCATAGTTGGCGATAAATCTGACATTCCAAACCCATACTTATGTATAGTCCGTGTAGCCATTGTCGTTATTTCCTTTCTTACGTACAATGTAGTTTTCGCTGTTTCTAAAGTGCCTGTTAGTTGTTATCAGTAGAATTAGGGCGTTTTCCCAACTCGTCTAAGCACGCTTGCATAAATGAATCCTCTGCCCCTTGGTCTTGCAGATCCCAAGCTACGATGGTGCTCGCCGATGCATGACCCACTTTCGGCAGCTCCCTTTGGTAAATATTTCTGGCGCGTGTTTTTAAATTTTCTTCTCTCTGATTTTTGTGGTAACGCTTGGTTTCCCGCTCATTATTTGCCTGTGCGTATGGACTCTGGAGGTTCTTTAATTTTTCAATTGTCCAGTTCTTCTCAACGCTGTCGTGTCGAAGCCAATCCTTGACTTTGCTGTTAAAACGGACGAGTTCATTTCTATCAGGTCGCACCCTGTCAAATCGCTCGTTTAACAGATGCTTCTCAAGTTGGTGGCTCTTTTGTTCGTTGGCACACCGATAAATGCCTAAAATTTCAATGTCAAGGACGTTGACACGTTCTGCGTACTTAAGGCGACTGTGCCAAAATATCTCCAAAGACGATTCGCCGATTTTACAGTAGGATTGATTTTCATATCTCCAGCAATAGACGATAGGTTGTTTGGTGGGCATTGTTTTATCCTATTTTTTATATATCAAACGGGATACAGCCACGTAGATTTGTGTGGTCGTTGATCCAGTTGACTGTGTGTTTTGGCATGAGCAGCTCCGATGAATTCTGGAAATGGAATAATTCTCAATATTCAAGAGAGAACAAGTTTCACTTCAATCCTTCCGTTCTTGGTGGGTAGACACCTTTTCTGTTTTTCAAATGAAAACCTTAGTTGTCAGTTAGTTTGGACGGTAAACCCTCGATGATTTTGGTGGATTCGACGCTGATATAGACGATGCGCTCTATGGCGGTGATGAGGTCGCGGGGGTTCTCGAACCAGCCGTTTGGGTCGTTGAGGATGCCACTATTCGGGTCCTGTTTAATCTTGTAACGGTCGATGAACCATTCCAGTGGGGTTCTGCCGTTGACGACATAGCGATGTG
>JAKZUG010000593.1:0-5106 GCA_047516705.1 Candidatus Poribacteria bacterium
CTTTGTTACTAACATAATTTGGCAGAAAAAATATAGTCCGCAAAATGATGCTAAATATTTTTCCGATAATCATGACTTTGTGGTTTGCTACGCAAAGAATAAAGAGACATGGCGGCCGGTTCTACTGCCACGAACCGAAAAACACAACAAAAGATATGCTAATCCAGACAATGACCCGCGTGGACCTTGGAAATCAAGCGGATTAGATGTTAAAACCTATCTGGAAGAATATGACTATCCGATTACTACCCCATCAGGCAGAGTCGTAAATCCTCCGAGCAGTGCATGTTGGAGATATAGTAAAGAGAGGTTTGATATTTTAGTAAATGACAATCGGATATGGTTTGGTGAAGAGGGTAATAATGTCCCTAGTGTAAAGCGTTTTCTATCAGAAGTTAAACAAGGCATCACACCTCTAACTGTATGGTTATATGAAGATGTTGGGCATACTCAGAGTGCAACGCAAGGGCTCAACAAGATTGGTGTTGCATTTTCAAACCCTAAACCACATACACTGATAAAACGCATCTTACAAATCGGTAGCAGTCCTGATTCCATCATCCTTGACTCCTTCGCAGGCAGTGGCACCACCGCCCACGCCGTTCTCGCACTCAACAAAGAGGACGGTGGTAATCGCAAGTTTATCTTGATAGAATGCGAGGACTACGCAGATACCATCACAGCCGAACGCGTCCGGCGCGTCATAAATGGTGTTGAGAATGCTAAAGATAAGACGTTGAAGGAAGGGCTCGGCGGTTCTTTCGCCTACTGCACACTCGGAGAACCCACTGAAGTAGAAGGGATGCTCACAGGAGAATCTCTGCCTTCGTATACAGCACTCGCTGCACACCTGTTGTTTACTGCCGTCGGTGCGTCTGTTGGAGATACAACACTGGATCCGAAAAACGATGATGGACTTTTTTATACCGACGAGAAAAACGATTATTACTTGCTCTACCAACCCGATCTTGAGTTCTTATCCAGCAACGACGCAATACTAAAGCAGGAACACGCCGAACGAATTCGAGACGCAAGTTTTCAGAACGGTAAAAAAGCAATCGTTTACGCAGCCGGCAATTACATCGGACAGCGTGAACTTACAAAAATGGGAATCGCATTTGCTCAACTCCCATACGCACTACACGAAAGGTAAAGAGGTGACACCATGATGGAATTGAAAATATATCAACAGAACACACTCGACGCTTTTAGCCGTTGGTTGGAAGAACTCTCTGAAGCGCAGAAAACCTTAACAACCGCTATAAAAGCGTTACAGCAAGCAGGAATTGATGAAATTCTCGACGAGTACCATAATTATCCCCAAAAGGCATGGCAGAATTTAAAACAGAAGGATGGTGTCGCACCAACTGCCGGCGACTATATCACACGTACCGATGACGCAAACCGCCCTATTCCACACGTCTGTTTCAAAGTACCAACCGGTGGTGGTAAAACCTTGCTCGCAGCATCCGCTTTGGAACGTCTCCATCGGCAACGCGGACTGACACTGTGGATCGTGCCAACCAAGGCAATCTACGCACAAACCAAAGCAGCTTTGTGGGACAAGCAACACCCCTACCGTAAAATGCTGGAGCGAGCGAGTGCCGGGCAAGTTAAAGTGCTGGAAAAGGAGGAATCCTTCAATAGAGACGATGTCGCCAATTACCTCTGCGTCATGCTCCTCATGTTACCCGCAGCGAATCGACAAAAAGGTAGAGAGTTCCTCCGGATGTTTAAAGATACCGGGAAGTACCCCAGTTTTTTCCCCGATAGTGACGACATCCTCGGTGATGCACGCATGCAAAACGAATACCCCGATCTCGAGTGTCATACAAAAGACGATCTCGTCGTACAGAGTCTCTTTAACGTTTTCAAGATGCTCCGCCCTGTGGTTGTTTTGGACGAAGCACACAAAGCCTATGGTGCCAACAAACGAGAAGCCAATGAAGAGTTCGCACGCTCCATTAATCGCCTCGATCCTCGAATGGTAATAGAACTCTCCGCCACTCCTAACCACGGCATAAGCAATCTGCTCGTTGATATTGAGGGAACCGACCTGAAAAAAGAAGAGATGATTAAGTTGCCCGTACAAGTGAAATCTACCGTGAGGAAGAATGCTGCATCAACCACATGGCGGGATGAGTGGCAGTTCACCATGCAGCAGGCTGTTGATGAACTCAATCGGCTTGATACCGAGGCGAAGTCGCTTGAAAGTGCCACGGAGCGATATATCCGACCTATCGGTGTTGTGCGAGTCGAACGGACAGGTAAGGATCAGATAGATGGCAAAGAAATCCACGCCGAGGATGTCCGACAGTATCTCAAACACCTTGGTGTCCCGCCAGAGGCTATCCGCGTCAAATCCGCCGAAAATGATGAACTCAGCGATGAAGACCTGCTTTCTGAAACGTCACAGGTCCGCTGGATCATCACAAAATCAGCACTCATGGAAGGCTGGGATTGCCCGTTCGCCTACCTGTTGGTAATGCTGGATAATACACAAGCCCAAAAAGCACTTACGCAACTTCTAGGGCGTGTCATGCGCCAACCACACGCCCAACTCACAGGCAGAGAAGCACTCGATCAGTGTTATGTCTATTGCAATAATACAGATGTCAGTGATGCCGTTAAGAAAGTCAAGAAGGGCTTAGAATCCGAAGGACTCACCGGTTTAGGAGATGATGTCATCGGCGCGACAGATACCAGGGAACCCGACGACTTCCATATACAACTCATGGAACGTCAAAAACAATTTCGATCGCAGGTTATCTATTTACCCATGGTCCTCTATAAGAATGAAGACGAGTGGATTCAACTTAACTATCAGACGCATATTCTACCCCATATAAAATGGTCAACGATTCAAGCACCCAATCCGAATGACTCTGCACCGGAGAGTATGATATGGCAATCGGCAGCCGTTGACGTTGGAGATGCACCGCCTGTTTACCATCCAGAACAAGCACCTCATATTGACAAAACTATCGGCATCTCCGATTTTGCACGGCGTCTCTCAGACCTTCTCCCAAATCCATGGCAAGCCGCTCGCATTGCAACGCAAATGCGCGAAAATCTTAGACAAAACGGTGAAACCGAAGAAGATATTTACGATAGACGTTCATATCTCGTACACGCATTGCGAGAACATGTAAAACATGAAGTTGAACAGCAGGCAGAGTCGATCTTCCGTAGCAAATTGAATCAAGGCGAAATCAAATTTGACCTTGAAGCAAAAGAACCCAATTACAAGCTCCGAGACAGGTATGAAATTGAGGTTCGTGCCAATGAACCATGGCTCACAAAGCATGGTAGACCCATACAGCTCAGCCTCTTTGAGCCAGTATTCGAGCAACATTTTGACAACGAATTTGAAAAGAATTTCGCGTATTACCTTGACGAACTACGAGCACTGCAATGGTGGCACCGAATCGCAGCACGTCAACGCGGGGAATATTACGTGCAGGGCTGGAAACAGCAACGTATTTACCCCGATTTCGTTGCAATGACAAACGAAGTCAACGGTATGACACGCGTGTTAATATTCGACACAAAGGGAGAACATCTCGCAGGCAACCTCGCTACCGAGTATAAGGAAAAAGTATTGAAAACCCTTGAAGATACATTCAATAACACCGGCGCGATGCGGGTGCATGACGGAACAACACGGGAAGGTATCTTTCAACTCGTATTCAGCGAGCACGAATTTTCGGAAATATCCGCAAAACTAAAGGAGCATGAAAATGCTTAGTAAACCAATATTGGCAAAATGCGATAACCGAAACGTTCGAGCAAAGAAGCATCCCAATGGCGAACCAGAGGAGTGGCTCGCTGATGCCTATTTAGAACCACACGGTCTTGTGGGACTTACGTTCGATTTCTTTGTTAATTGGAATACCGGTTCAATCCCCAATCAACTCTGGATAAAGCGAATTGTAGAAGAATCTTTCACGCCGTGGCCTATGGATCATGCCGGTGGTGTCCCAAATGCAATATATCAATGTGATGGAGAAGAAAAGGTAAGGCAACTTTGCAGATTCGCTGATAGCCATAATTTTACTTGTCATTATCTTTTATTCAAAGAATCCCGTTATTGGGGGGTTCACCCAGAACCTATTGTTGAAGTCCGGTTTGATGGCAATGGTACTGTTGCACGTGTTCTAAACGGTAATCTACCTAATTTAGAGAATCACATCAAACAAGTCAGAGGCGGACCATTTTCTACTAAGAAGAAGTTAGGTTATGGACGAACATCCTTGGATTGTTATTTATATAATAATACAGATGCGATGTTACCCGGAGATGCCGATTTAGTTTTGGTAGACGACTCCAGCTTCACTCCCCGTGTGATTATAGAATTCAAGAAGGACACTATAGGTAGTCCTATTTCCGAAGAGACGCTCTCAAAATATTACGGAAGGGACCCCTACAAATACGACAGTTTTTCTTACTTCAGGGATCACCTTACCCATGACCCAAGCACGCTTCCTATTATTGTGCTCTATTATTCGGTTAAAACATTTGCTAACCAAGTGAAGTTAGAACGTATTGAAGGTCCAGCGAGAAAGCTAAGAGCAACAAACTCGGAAATCGTCCCGATGCCCAAAGCCAACGATGAAGTGTCTTGCAGAAATCTCGTTGCCGCATTGATGGAAATGATAGAATTGTGAGACTCACTCAAATTTGATCAAAGAAAGCCAAACCGAGTTATGACATTTGCCGAATTAGATCGACAGATTGAAAAAGAGTTACCCGCACACCCCAATTGCAAGGTTTTCTGGCGGCTTGCGCCTGCCAATGAGAAACTGTTTAAGGTAAGGTCGGTAGTTTTTGCAGAAGATGGAATTCCTGGGAGATGGAACCAGTATTTACCACTCCTTGGCTTTGCCTCCATCGGAGAACTAATTGCTGATTTCAAGAAAAAAGATTTATACAATAAACAAATCGTTTGGCGCAATGGGCACAAGGGGCGGGGATTTTATTTCACAGGAGCATGTTGTTGTGCATCTTTCCAAGAATTATCAGACATGTTCGGCAGCGGGCATATAATTAACTCAGAATCAAGGGTCTATGTGTTTTTAGGTGAGCAGATTGGGGATTATTATGTGG
>JAKZUG010000594.1:0-3382 GCA_047516705.1 Candidatus Poribacteria bacterium
TCCTGACAGCAAATATGTCACTGATGCCTACGTTGCGAAAGCAGAAATTCATCTTGAGGCAGAGGATTACGTGAATGCACGTGCGAATTATGAAGAAGCCATGTACAGTACGGATGACGAGGAACAAAAAATAGAAATTTACAGAAAATATCAACTCACCTATCTCGTCCCCGTCTATGCAGACGAAACAAGACAACACAGTTCCAGTGATGAACTCTTCGTAAAAGCGAGACTTTTTCGGAAGGAGGAACGATGGTTAGAAGCAGCTAAAATATATGAGCAACTTGCTAATAGCGATCTCTCCGCCGGGGATGCCATCGAGGCACTCTACTGGGCAGGCCGCTGCTACCACAAAGCGGCTATTACTAACCCAAATCTGTTCAACAAATCGGTTAATGCCTTCAAAAAGTTTATTGGAAATTACAGCAACCGAATGCACACGATTGAAGCCTATTATTACTTGACTTTGGTGTATGTGGATTGGGCACAAAAATCTGGCAACAGATCCAAATGGCAGCCGGTAATCGACACAGTTGAGGAAGCCAACAGGAGATATACCGACAGTGGCGAGGTCAGGAACCGAGGGTGGCTTAGTCGTATGCAAGAACTTAAAGAGAGAGCTATCCAAGAGTTAGATAATAGCTCCGACCCTGAACCCGTTCCAGATCCTGAACCTATTCCAGGTCCGGAACCACTGCCTGAAATGGTTTATGTCGACCAAGGTTACATACATCTTGGAAAAGGGGAGCTTGAAGAAGCAGCGAAAAAGGTAAGACAAGCCTTAAATATTAACGCAGATTATCAACGTGCCCACCAACTTTTATCAGCGATAAAAGAAACTTACTACGGTCGTGGATGGACATTCTTCGACGAAGAACAGTACAACAGAGCAATTGCCGAATTCAGAAATGCCATCAATATAGATTCCGACTTTAAAGAGGCACACTGCCACCTGGGAGTAATTTATATTGAGCAGGAAAGGTACACCGAAGCGATAAAAGCACTCAAAGAAGCAATAAACATTGACGAAAAGTTTAAGGAAGCGCACTTCAATCTCGCTCTTGCGCACTTAGAACTCGGCGAATTTGAAGATGCAACAAACGCTGCGAACGATGCCTTAGAAATCGATCCAAATTATGAACCGGCACGTATGCTTATAGAGTTCATAGCCGACTAATTCTGACCGAAAACCAAGAATAGAAAATTCAGGAATATCCGCAGAGATTGACTTAAGATTAATAACATGTTAAAATTAACGTAAGTTACTACCTATTTAGGACATAGCATCCCTACGGGGTGCGGTTTCTTAAATACACCGTTTTCTATAGACATAGCACCCCTACGGGGTGGGGAAGTGCCTGAAAAGCTTCATCGAAACATTGAAAATTTGTTAGCAGCAACTGGGTTAAAATTAGGGAATGTGATCCCTATTCTACAAATAAACTAACCACCTCAAAAGGAACTGGATGATATGAAAAAGATTTACGTATTAGTCGTCGCATGTTTATTAAGCATGAGTCTGTTCCTACCAAACATTTTCGCTCAAAATTTTACGGAATTGTACTTACCGCCAAGTGCAAAAGCCCGCTTCGGCAAAGGCTGGATTCATGACATAAAGTTTTCTCCCTACAACGATCAGTTAGCTGTGGCAACTACCATTGGTGTCTGGATTTACAACACCCGTACAGGCGAAGAGCAGGCACTGTTCTCAGGGATCATGGGAGGTGCTAATGCGGTTTCCTATTCCCCAGGTGGACTTATCATTGCAGCTGCACACTCAGATTGGACAGTTAGGCTATGGGATGTTAGTACCGGTAAACTAACGTCACCTTCTACTCTTAGAGGACACACAGCAAAAATCCACGCTGTTGAATATTCACCAGATGGCAAAAGGATTGCCAGCGGAAGCGCAGACAAAACGATTCGGATCTGGGACCCTCACGCCACTACCGATAATAAAAAAATTATTGCAATCCTACCCTATCGGGACTCCGTTCGCTCTATAGCATTTTCCCCAGACAGCAGAATGTTGGCGGGTGGCAGTGACGATGGCATCATTCAAGTCTGGGATGCTGATACAGGAGATCGAATTTATGAGTTTAAAGAACACACCGATTCCGTTCAGGCAGTGCATTTCTCACGTAACAGGACCGAACTCGTAAGTGCCAGTCTAGATAGTACCGCAATTTTATGGAGCCTCGTCGGCGAAGGTGGAAAACTCCATCCACCAGCACAACATAACGCTCCAGTATATGCAGTGAAATTTTCACCTGATGGAAACTCATTTGCCACTGGCAGTGCAGACAAACTGATTCAGCTATGGGACACGAGCACAGCGGATCGCAAACTAACCCTCACAGGACACAAAGATTTAGTTGCAGATATCGATTTCTCACCGGATGACAGTACCCTTGCCAGTAGCAGCCCAGATGGCACGATATTGTTATGGGATAGAATTGGTAAACGGACAAGGATCGAGATACCAGGGCATACTGGCGGCGTTAAAGCCTTGGCATACACAGTAGATAATCGTATCCGAGCGTGCGGCATTGGATTCGATGGAAAACTTCGATTGTGGGATGCAGGCACAAGTAGTGAATTGTCAATACTCCGGGAACATACAGGATTAACCCAAGCAGTTTCTTTTTCTAAGAATGGCAAAACCATTGCTAGCGGTGGAAGCGAAGACGGTACAATTTTCCTATCAGACGTTCTTAAAGTTTTTGAAAATAGCGAAGACCTTAGCAATGACAGCCTATTGAATGTATTGACAGGAAATACACACGGTATCACGGCACTCGCACTCTCACCAGCAGATACCACACTTGCAAGTGGTGGCGCAGATGGTAGAATCCATCTATTGGATGTTGCCACCCGTCGCGAGCTGAAAATACTCAAAGGAGCTCAGAGCACAATTACCGCTTTGACATTCGTTGTTGACGGCACCCACCTTTTCAGTGGCGAAGCAAATGGAACTATCCGTCAGTGGAATGCGCTTACCGGCGAAGAGGTAGGGACAGTTTATAATATTCCGTTAGGTGCCATCACTGCTCTATCATACTCAACGCCTGATCAACAACTTGCCATTGGAGATGCGACTGGTACAATTCAGTTTTTTGATCTTGTCAGGAAACGTAAAAGTGAAAAAGAGTTCTTTATGCCTCACTCCCGCATAACTACTCTCATTTTTTCCGAGGACGGCAGAACTCTCGTCAGCGGCAGTGAAAACGGCATTATTACTCTTTGGGATATGAACGAAGTACTCCTCAATACAGGGGTACAGGACAACACCTCGGGAGAGGATAGTGTAGTCGAGCGAACTATCCCACAGCAAGAACATAACACAACTGAACAAACCGTACAACAGATTGCCCAAAAAGCA
>JAKZUG010000595.1:0-5570 GCA_047516705.1 Candidatus Poribacteria bacterium
CTTTAGGCAGCAACAACCCCTTCCTTCGCTGGCGGGGTTTGTAACCCCGCCTATCCATAATGTCCAAGTAATTGTAGATTTTACTATAACTATCAATCCCGCTTAATTCCGACGACTACGTTATCAGATGACACGTCCTCCGGTATCACGACAAAAATTTTTCCAGATTCACAATTCTCACCCTGTTTTTTGAGATACTTCGTTATTTCATTCGCATCAAGGAAAATGGTACCATCCGCAGTGGCTTCAGGCAGCGGTGTCCGTTCGGAACCAAATTTTCGGATCCATTTGAAGATGGTACTCGGTGCTACCGAGAACATCCGCGCTATATCACTGATAGAGACCCCACGGCAGTATAAGAAAACCGCCAAGGCTCTCTGCCACGGTGGTCTCCCGCGGGTCGTCTGACGGGTAAACTGAAAACCACAGCCTTTACATTTGTAGCGTTGGCTTCCCTTGGCTTTCCCATTTTTGACGGCATCTCTCCGTTTACAACGTGGACAGTTCATTACGGCACACCCTCCTTCAAAATCTGATGAGAGAAGTATACCACAAAAGCGTTAGTCACGCAATACCTTCCATTCTGGGTTTAGGGTCATTTAGTTAGGACTTACGCAGCGCGTTCAGAAGTCCCCCTGATAAGGGGGATTTAGGGGGTTTAAAAAGCAAAAATCTACCATCGCGTCTAAATTTGCGTAAGTCCTGTTAGTTTTAGGCTTTTAGCCATTTTGGTAGGAAAGTCGCGATTCGAAGATCGCTCCTACAGCAGGTTTGGGAACATTCAGAGATTTCTCCTAAGGGAGAACTGAATGACTCTGGCTGATGGCTAAAAACCTCAGAACCATTCAGTTTGCGGTTTTTCGTCGTTTTTGTCGAAGAAGTCGCGATTCGGAGATCGCTCCTACAGAGGAATGTTGCGATTGCACGTTCACTCTTATCGGAAAACTAAATGACCCTATTCTGGGTTCAGAGGTATTCAGTTTTCAGTTTCCAGCCATCAGCAGTCAGCAAAATAGCAATTAGTGATCAGCAGGTAGTGAGTGTCGCGACCCGGAGGTCGCTCCTACAAGAAGAACCTGTGAGCGGAAGATCGAAATTAAGGGAGAACTGAATGACTCTGCATCCTTATAGCAGAATAATTTTCACTTGTTATTTTTTTCTGCATGATATATTATAAGTTGTAGGTGGAGATATATCCGCCGAAGACAGATTTTAAAGATGAACGTCGTAGGTCCGATTAGAACCTCAGTAGGAGCACATTGTGCTCGCGGCGCGCCCAGCGCGTAAAGGAGAACACGATTATGGCAGGGAAACTGAAAGTTGCAGCAGTTGGGTGCGGTGGCATAGGACGTCTGCATCAACTCGGCTATCTGCAGCATCCGGGGGCGGAATTAGTGGCAGTGTGTGATATAGATGCCGCTAAAGCACAAGCGCGTGCCGAAGACCTCAATATCGCCAAGTGGTATCCCTCCATCAAGGAGATGCTTGCACATGAAGAATGCGACTTGGTAGATGTCGTAACCGCTGACCATCTGCACTTTGAACCCGTGATGGAATGTCTGGAAGCAGGCAAACATGTTATCTCCGAGAAACCGCTATCGCTTTACATCAATGAAGCAGAACAGATGGTAGCCAAAGCAGAAGAGAAGGGTGTTCACCTCGCTATTGATTACAATCGTCGATTCGCACCGGGATATGTCCAAGCACGGAAATGGTTTGACGCGGGGGCAATTGGGCAGACGTATTACTTAGACATGAAATTATCTCAAGGTGGACCCGCTTCAACATGGAAGGGAGAATATTACCTACTTTACGAACTGGAGACGCACGCGATTGACCTGCTCCGATGGTTCGGTGGCGAAATTGTTGCTGTTTGTGCACAAATGGCGAAACCGCGGAAACATGAAGCGCGCGAAGGTGAGGACGCATGTTATACCAGTATGGCTATCTCGTTCCGTTATGAAACGGAAGTCGTTGCAACACTGTTAGCAAGTTGGGATAGCGATTTCATCCACCCGATTGAACACCTCGAAATCTGTGGCTCCGATGGCGAAATCGTCGTCGATAATGTCCTCACACGCGCAACCCTAATGAAACGAAATAATCAGATCGTTGAAGAATATCGACCCTCCATTTTTAGAGACGAACAACTTGCTTTTAATGGGACATTCGCCCTACGGATGGCGGCACTCGTTGATGATCTACTCACCGATCGCCCCCCCGCGCCGACAGGAAGAGACGGCTTGCAGGCACTACGAATTACTGAAGCGATTGTGGAGTCATGGAAAGAAAAACGGGAAGTTACGGTTAAAATCGATTAATAACAACATGTAAACCGTTTCCCACGTAAGCCGTTTTTATAGGCAAGGAGGAATGAAATTATGAAACGCCATCTGTCTTTTTTAAGGGAAGTTCGTCAGGCACTACTTTCTGGCTCTTCATATTCAACTGTGCGCGCCTGTGTAGCGTCCCTTGTTTTTGTGCTTCTGGCAATAAACTGTGGTCCGCCGCCGCAAGGACAATACTATGTCCCTGAATCGGCGATCACTGCCGCCGAAAAGACGATGAGTCAGCAATCCAAGCAAAAAAGTGAAGCGAGCTTACCGGAATCCGCTACCGTTCAATTGGAAAGGATGCCTTACATCAGAAATGTTTTCAAAGAACCTGTGCGTGTTAGTAGCAGAGGTGGACTTGATGATTTTCACGCATCGTCACGTGCGCAGGTACAGCATAGTGCCATAGTCTCCAACTGTTCGTTTGACGTTTTAAAGGCATTTATTGCGAAGGGGTGGGCACCTATTGTGATAATTGAATTTCAAGGACGTACCCCGGAAATCTTGCCGATTTCTCACTACAACGAACAATTAGGCGAGGTATTCATTGAAGATCCTTCCAATCGCAACAAGCGTCGCTTGACCTACAAGGATTTCGAGATGTCTTGGAGCAGGATCTCACGGAACAAATGTATTTTAATCACACCTCAACTACTTAGGGAAACGGACGTTCAGAATGTATTAGGTAGATACTTACCTAAAGAAGCGTTCCAACAGATTAGCGTCCAGAGCCGCTGATACGACGTTAACCGGATTGTCCGGCGAGGCACCCATGCCTGCTTCAGCCCTTGTCCTACCAAACAGAATCAGGATTTACGCAAAATTGGAACGCGCCCTGAAACATCGCAGGCGAGGTTTCCTAACCTCGCCTGTAAATGTAGTGGGTTTGCGTAAATCCGAAGAACAAAGGATAAAATATTGAGAGCACTTCCGTTTACGGCTGTCACGATTAACGACCGGTTTTGGGCACCTCGGCAGAAAACGAATTCTGAGGCGACGATCCCGCATGAACTCGCGCAGTGCCGAACAACCGGCAGGATTGATAACTTTGCGAAAGCCGCTGGCTTGATGTCCGGAGATTTTGAAGGTATCTTCTTCAACGATTCCGATGTCCACAAATGGGTAGAAGCGGCATCGTATACGCTTTGGACGCATCCGAATCCAAAATGGGAAGCGGAACTGGACGAGGTTATTGCAAAGATCGCTGCGAGCCAACAGCCCGATGGTTACCTGAACACCTATTTCACATTGGTTGAACCGACAAAACGGTGGCAGAACCTCGGTATGATGCACGAATTGTATTGTGCTGGACACCTCTTTGAAGCGGGTGTTGCGCATTATCAAGCCACCGGCAAGCAGACCCTGTTAGACGTTGCATGCCGGTTCGCCGATCTGATAGATAACACCTTTGGACCCGGCAAACGAGATGGGTTGCCCGGACATGAAGGGATCGAACTCGCGCTCGTGAAACTGGCGCGTGTGACAGGCGAAGCCCGCTACATGTCCCTCGCGGAATACTTTGTCACACGGCGTGGACATTCTCCGTCAATTTTTGAGAAAGAATTAGAGAACCCCGACCTTCCGGGTGGACTCGGTGCGTATCAGCACCACTTCACGCGCGATGGAAAATTTGAAGGGCATTACGCACAAGCACATCTTCCGATACAGGAACAGACAGAGTGTGTTGGGCACGCCGTGCGCGCAATGTATCTTTATAGTGGTGCTGCCGAGATCGCTTACGAAACCGGTGACACGGCTATCACAAACGCGCTGGAAGCTCTCTGGCAGAACGTCGGGAAACGTTTATATATCACCGGTGGTGTGGGTCCCTCTGGACACAACGAAGGTTTCACGAAAGATTATGAACTGCCGAATTTCTCTGCTTATGCTGAAACGTGCGCTTCAATCGGACTGATATTTTGGGCGCACCGGATGTTCTTGTTGCGTCGCGAGTCTCATTTTGTTGATGTACTGGAGACAGCTCTCTACAACGGTGCACTCTCTGGCATCTCGCTCGATGGCACGGGCTTTTTCTATCAGAACCCGTTAGCGAGCCACGGCGATAGGCATCGGCATGAATGGTTTGGATGTGCATGCTGCCCACCGAATATCGCCCGACTTCTCGCCTCTGTTGGACAGTACATCTATGCCGAATCGGACGAAGGTTTATGGGTGAACCTATATGTCAGTGGCACCGCCGATGCGATTGTCGCCCGGAATGTTCCAATAAGATTGAAACAGGAAACCGATTATCCGTGGACAGGCGACGTAACGCTGACAATCGCGCCACAAGCACCGGCATCCTTCAGTTTGAACCTACGGATTCCGGGATGGTGTGAGCAATTTGAAGCACGTGTCAACGGTGAAGTTTACAACACACAAGCGAATTCGGATGGTTATCTCTCCATCACACGAGAATGGCGTGCCGACGACCGCGTGGAACTTCAACTCGCGATGCCTGTTACACGCGTCCACGCGCATCCACTTGTGAGAGAAAACCTTGGGCGGTCTGCTTTACGCCGCGGTCCGCTTGTCTACTGTTTTGAAGATGTTGACAATCCTGATGGAGCATTCCAGACGCTGTCTCTCGCCAATGATAATGCACTGAAGACGACATTTAATAGTGATCTATTGGGCGGTGTGACGCTTATCCGTGGCACGGGTAGCGTGCTGGATGACGCTGAGTGGGGGGACAATCTCTATCACACGGGACCGAATGCGAAGCAGATAGCAGTTAGCGCGATTCCGTATTATGCGTGGTGTAATCGTGGCACGGGCAAGATGGCAGTGTGGGTGCTATAGTCTTTTCTTTTCGATTTGTACGGGTGGATGTGAAAATCCACCCATTTTTTTTGCATAAAAATTTAGTAAAACCCCAAAGGCATTCAGTTGTCAGCCGTCGGTTGTCAGTAGGCACCTCTTCCGTGTAACAGGTGGGGCTCTGGTTACAAACCACGCCTACCGACCTGGGGACCGAGGAGATATTTTTCTTAAATTGACCCTTAACTTCATCAAACCTCGCCAGCGAAGGAGGAGAACTTTGTTCAGCAAAGTGTCCACATAATTTCGGGTTTTACTAGAGCCTATCTCATAAATACCAGTTCGCATATCCCTAAGAAAGCCTTTTTAGGAGATATACAGCAAGTCCCCCTGATAAGGGGGATTTAGGGGGTTTCTTCCATGAGAAATCCTTACTGGACAATACGCTCAAATTATTTATGAGACGCACTATATAAA
>JAKZUG010000596.1:0-15070 GCA_047516705.1 Candidatus Poribacteria bacterium
CAGATGATCTTTTCCGACCCACTAATATATCATCAGTTGAAGTTGCAGAAGCCACGAACGCAGCAGAAATTGAGGCTTCCTTTGAACAGAACATTTTGCCTATTCTCAGCGCGAGATGTGCGTATGTAGGTTGTCACGACACTAACGGACCCGACGGTCTCAATTTCAGCACATATCAAACTTTCATTAGGGGTGGAGAAGATGGTGCTGTATTCATCCCAGGTAATGCCCGAAGTAGCGATATTATTGAAGAGATCGTTTCAGGTAGAATGCCGCCTGATGGGCCTCCGTTGGCTGCTGCTCAAATCCAACTCTTCCGTGATTGGATCAATCAGCAAGACCCAGTGGATTTTCCTAACCTTCGTTATGACGACGACGATGACGACGATGATGACGATGACGATGACGATGATGACGACGATGATGACGACGACTAACAAAGATTCCAATGTCTTTGCTATTTCACGATTTAGTAGAGGCTGGTTTGAAACCAGCCTCTATGTTTAACCCGACCTTCTGTTAGCAGCCAAACCCCAAACAAACTCATTTGCATTGCGCAGATAGATGCTGCTATACTATTTTCAATTGTTTCTACCTTTCTCAGACGAATCTCGGCTATGCAATTTATCAAACACTTCCCAGAGATTGACGAGACAGACTTACCCCGCGTCGGCGGAAAGGGTCTGAATCTCGGAAAATTGACGAGGGCAGGGTTTCGAGTGCCACAAGGTTTTTGTGTCACCACAGATGCCTATCGTTTTTCTGTCCAGAACCCATTGGAACAGAATGTGCGTGTGATTGAAGAGCTTGTGTTGTCCCCGGAACTTGTCGCGGAAATCCATACGGCGCGGGAGAAGTTGCAGACAGCCACAGTTGCAGTTCGTTCCAGTGCGACCGCGGAGGATTTGGCAGAAGCGAGTTTCGCGGGTCAACAAGATACCTTTTTGAATGTAAAACACGATGAACTCTTAGATGCGCTGAAAGCGTGCTGGGCATCGCTCTGGTCGGAACGGGCTATTGCTTATCGGGAGGCACAAGGCATCGCCGATGAAGGGTTAGCGATGGCAGTTGTGGTCCAAGAGATGTGTGAAGCAGAGGTCTCCGGTGTGCTTTTCACAGTCAGCCCTTTTAGTGCAGATGTCTCTATCGTTGAGTCGAATTGGGGGTTAGGGGAGTCGGTTGTATCTGGTGCGATCACGCCTGACAGTTTCCATATATCGCGGGAGACAGGCGAGGTTTTGGAAAAAAACGTCGCTACAAAACGTGAAATGGTAACCGCTGCGGGTGTAGGTGAGGTATCGCCTGTCCAACAGAACATTCCGAGTCTAACGGATGCCCAACTGAAGGAACTAACGCAACTCGGCATGCAGATTGAAACCCTCTACGGAAAGCCGATGGATATTGAGTGGGCACTCGCCGATGAGCAGTTTGTGTTGTTGCAAGCACGCCACATTACCACACCTGTCACCTCAACTACGTCCTCTGAGCATGCATACGCTACCCTATCCGTTGAAAAACTCCGTCAAGAAGAGATTCAGAGACTGGAAACATATACCGAAACGCACGGGACTGTCTGGTGTCATTACAATCTCGCGGAGGTGCTGCCTACTCCGTTGCCGATGACCTGGGCGATTGTCAAGGAATTTATGTCGGGTGCTGGTGGGTTAGGTAAAGCGTACCGCGGTTTAGGATTTCATCCGAGCCAACGGGTAGATAACGCGGGTATTCTTGACCTAATCTGCGGACGGGTTTACGTTAATTTGAACCGTGAGACGGAGCTCTACTTCGACGGTTTCCCGTTTGCACACGATTTCAATGCGTTGAAGCAGAATCCACAGCAGGCGATGTACGCGCAAGCACAAACCGATATTAGGCGAAGTAACGCGTCATTTTGGTTGAAACTGCCGCTCCATATTATTCGTGTGAGCAAAGCAGAGATGCGCCTACGGCGGTACCGATCGGACTTTGATCGGCTACTAAGGGAGGAGGTCTTCCCGGCATTTCAGGCAGAAGTCGAAGCAGAACAGAATCTTTCATATTTAGATCTATCGGACGCAGAATTAGTGGCAAAATTCCAGGTATGGCGCGCGAAAACATTAGACGATTTCGCGCCGAAAGCACTTACTGCTACGATGCTTGCGGGCTTTTCACTGCAACGATTAGAGGCGGCACTCCAAAAATGCTTGGATGAGACAGAAGTAAAGACGCTCGCGAGTAAGCTGATTAGTGGACTTTCTGGCAATCTTACCGTCGAAACTAACGAGAGGTTATGGCAGGTAGCAAGCGGAGACTTGAGTCTTACCGATTTCATAAAAAATTATGGACACCGTGCCGTTGACGAGTTTGAATTGGCACAACCGAGATGGCGCGAAGATACGACCTATCTTGAACAGGTGATTGCATCTTTTCAGCAAGAGATCTCAGGAACAGACGAACAACAAGAACGTGCCTCCCATTTTGCGCGACAAGTAGAGCAACGTGAGGCTGCGGAGGTAGAACTCAGCGCGATCCTCGGAGATAAGGCGAATTTACAGAAACAGGTCGAAAGTGAACTGGATTTCACAAGGCATTACATGCCTTTCAGGGAAACAGCGAAATTTTACCTGATGCTCGGCTATGAACAGATTCGACGTACCTTACTTGAATTAGATAACCGTTATGAACTTGACGGTGGCATTTTCTATCTGGTGCCAGATGAATTAGAAAGCCTGATTGATGGTGATGATTTCGGTGATATTATCGCCACGCGGAGAACTAAGCGGGAACTTATGTTACAGATTGAGATACCGGATGTAATTTTCAGTGATTCATTGGAGCAGATTGGCGCGCCAGTGTCAATTGACGCAGCTGAGAGGTACACCGGAGTAGGCGTTTCAGCGGGTGTTGCGACGGGAAAAGCACGCGTGCTTCTGACACCGTCGGACGTGCATCCGTCTGACCGCGATTATATTTTGGTGTGTCCATCGACCGATCCTGCGTGGACACCACTTTTTTTCCATGCAGCGGGATTGGTGATGGAACGCGGTGGACTCCTGTCACACGGTGCTGTTGTCGCGAGAGAGTATGGTGTTCCCGCTGTTGCCAACATTCCGAACGCAACTCAGCGTATCGCTGATGGGCAGGAACTTCAGGTTGATGGGAATAAAGGAATCGTCTCAATTTGCCACGGGACCTCGTAGTGGGGAAAAGAACATGCTATTCGATGTCTATACAGATAGACGACAACAAAAGCGTAGGAAAACTCGCGGCGCGTTTCTAATATCGTTGGTCTTACACATCGTCGCGATAGGAATTATGAGTTTCGGTTACATTCGGTGGTATCGCCCGATGCTTCCGTCAGAACCGTTGGTGTCTGAAGCTATTGCGGTGACAGAACTCCGACGTTTTCATGTTAGCAGTACACATAAACGTTCAATGCCGGCACAGCGTTCCACGCCTGCGCACGCGAAGCATTCACCTGCTGCCAATCAAAATGCTGCAAAGCTGACGCATTCAGCACCTCCAACTATGTCTAATGCCTCAATTCCGATGCTAAAAACAGATACCCGGCTACCGATGGCAGAGACCTCGCTACGCGAACACACCGCAGAAACGCCAGCATGGAAAACAATTGTAGCCGCACACGCACAGACTCCTACAATTGCGCCTAAGCCCAAAACGACGGAGGGACAAACTGAGGCAAACGAAACCGAAGGTCGTAAAAGTCCTGCCCAACCTATTGACAGAGACGCTCGGATGGGGGAAGCACTGGCAGGTATCGCGGAGAGCATCGCTGATGGCGAAACTGAAGATGCTGTTGATCTCGTTTTTTTGCTTGACATCAGTGGGAGTATGATAGATAATATCCGCGCAGTCGGTAGGCAGCTGAATCGGATGGTAACAGTATTTGAAGAGAAAGGGATCGACTTTACACTCGGTATCGTTATTTTCAGGTATCTTGAGAGTGATACTATTATTCATCCGCAGACACGGGATAGTGAGAAATTCAAACGGTTATTAACGACGCATGTCGTTGCTGCCATGGGCGATGAACGGGCACACAATGCCATTATAAAAACGATTCGTCGCGTTAACTTTCGTGAAGGGGTAAACCGTCGATTTGTGCTGGTTACCGATGAGCTTACCAAAGGGTCTCACACATTATCCGAGGTGTTGACACAATGCTTTAAGAATAACATCACTGTGGATGTCATCGGTATTAATCACACCACGCATAGAGCGTTAACTACTAAAACTGGGGGACTCTGGTTCCCCATCCCAATACAGGAATAAAATATGAAATGGTCCCTGAATACCTATCAAACTTGCCAAGAGTGGGAGTTAGGACGGATACTTGACACTGCTGAGGCGACCGGCTATCACGGTGTCGAGTTATTAATGGACTATAAACAGAAACACGGATTTGAGTGGGATACCCCAAGAGAGGCTTGGGACGGATTAAAGGCACAGGTTGATGCGAGTGGCGTTGTTATCTCCTCGCTTACCAGTTGCCAAAATTTCCACTCCGAAAACGCTGCTGATCGTGAGGAGACTGTCCGGCGCGTTACACGCGTCATTGACATGGCGGAATTTATGGGCTGTGACCACGTTCGTGTGCTTGGTGACCGATATACCGAGGAGAATCGCACAGCAGTTGTGGGTTACATCACGGACGGACTGAAGGCTCTCGGCACCTATGCTGCTGAGAAGAGCATTACTGTCTCTATTGAGATGCACGGCTCTTTCACTAACCCTGATTCGGCGATGCAAGTCATCGAAGGTGTGAATCTTCCGAACGTCGGTTTTGTTTTCAATTCACAATTTGTTGGTTGTGATGCTGGAAGCATTGAACCACTCTTTTCGCGTGTAGGCACTTATATTACTGCGGTGCATACGCACCGGGTGGAGGAACCCGCGACGTTTGATCTCTACCGACAGATGTTTCATTGGCTGGATCGCAGCGGTTTCTCAGGCTACATATCTAACGAATGTGCTTATACGGGACCTGACCCAGAGAAAGTACTTGCACTTTACGTCGGGCTTTTCAAAGCGTTTGTTTAAAGATGGATA
This sequence comes from Candidatus Poribacteria bacterium, assembly GCA_047516705.1. GTDB lineage: Bacteria > Poribacteria > WGA-4E > WGA-4E > WGA-3G > WGA-3G. The sequence continues at coordinate 5,050 of JAKZUG010000596.1, forward strand.
TACCACAATCTGCACATCTCTATAAACGGGTGGCAATCCCCGACGCATTTTTGAATGAAACAGCGGGAAAGGCGTGGGGTGGCGATATCCGCATTGGCGACCTGACAGGCGACGGCACTGTCGATCTTCTGGTGTATAAATCGCTCGGAGGCATTCATCCGTGTTTCCTCGGCGCGTTTACGCTTGAAGGTGAACCCCTGTGGTCCCTCGGCGATAAGCACCTTGAAATCAGAGACGCAGATTTGAAGGATACTTATCTGACAACCCTCTCACCTGACCGGCCTGGTCCTGTTGCTATTTATGACATCGATGCCGATGGGCAAGTAGAGGTTATCTGTTTCTGGATAGATACAGATGTTCCAGAGGCGAGTAAGTGGGATTTGTCTGCTATTCGCTTGATGATTTTAGACGGTGCGACGGGTGCTATTAAACACACTGTTGCATCTGATGCCTTGCGCCAATGCAATGCGTATGCTGAAGGTGAACGCCACATCCCTAACTATGTCCACCAGCGGTTGATGATCGCCAATTTCTCTGGGAATGCCCAACCACAAGATTTCGTCGTCAAGGTCGGCGTGAATCTGCTCGCCTTTAACCATAAGTTGGAGCTGCTCTGGCAGTATACGGATGAATGGTTCCGCTACCCAAAACATTCTGCTTATATTCCGGCAGTCGGCGATTTTAATGGCGATGGACTTGATGAGGTCAACGGCGGAAATTTCGGACTTGCTGCTGACGGCACTGTGCTCTGGAATCGCTACTTCGGTGACAACATGGACTCGGTCTTGGTTTCCGAGTGGGATGGTGATAACCGGGCTATCCTTTCTGGTGGTGGACAAGTTGTTGATGCCAAAGGGAATCCAATCCTTTCACTCGGTTTTGATATTGTGCCACACGGACAGGAAATTCGGTGCGGCAAATTACTTCCGGATCCGTCCGAGGATGCCTTGGTTATTCGTTATAACGGACATCACCCGGATCTGATGGTGGTGGACAAAAACGGACAGGTTAAAAGTCGATTTCGCGTTGATGAAACACCGAACAATACGGGGCTGGAGGTTGTCCACTGGCACGGGGATCCCGAATTAATTTATAGCCCAACTGCGCTTTACAATGGTGCCGGAGACAGAGCGGTAACGTTCCCTGAACTCCCGCCACCGACTGGTGGCAAAATGGGGTGGTATCACTGCTTTCCTGCGAATGTCTGTGGTGATGCCCGCGAAGAGGTTATCCTTTACGATCCTTATAGTGATGCGGTCTATATCTACACACCGCTGCTGTTTCAACCCGACCTGTTTGATGGGTATCAACATACCGAACGGCAGTATAATACGCGGTTAATGGATTGAAATATGAGAACCAATGTTGTTAATAAATTTCTACTCATCTCGATTGATTGTTGGCGGTATGACGCGCTCAGCCGGACCAACCCCTTTTTCAATACGCCGAAGTTCGATCTGTTGACCCAAGATTTCTCGCTTGCTGAGAAGTTTTTCGTATCGGCACCGGCGACCCGACCCTCCCATACCTCCTATTTCACGGGACTCTACCCGTTTGAACACGGTGTCTACGGTCAGACCTATCTCAAGATGTTTGAAGGGATTCCAAACCTGTTTCAGGTGTTTAATGACGCGGGCTATCATATCACGGGACGTTCCGAACGTCCAGAAGTGTTCCGCTTCCTCGATTTTGAACCCTTCATCACACCAATCGATCCGAATGCAGAAGCGCAACATCTCGGTTCGCTTGAGGACCTGATGCGGCACCTCAAGCAGCCTTCGGATGTACCGCAGTTCTGTTTTCTGCATTTTTGGTATACACACGGCGGTTACGGCATGAGCGGGATTCCGGGCGCGCCAAGCCTCAAGTGGCTCGTCGATAATGGGAGGACGGATGAGGCATTGCGTTTCTACTACGCCGCTGCGACACATATACTCGAATTTAAACTGGTTGAGATCCTAAAGCAACTTAAACTCTCAGAGTGGGCGGTCTTCATGTTCGGAGACCACGGCGAGGGTATCTGCGAAGAGATTACCGATCACGGCGGCACGCTGAATCAGAATGTGCTACACGTGCCACTGTTAGCGCATATTCCGGGTGTGTCAAACCTTGAATTCCCGAAGCCACCGATTTCGGCGATAGATCTGTTCCCAACGATTGTGAATCTTGCGGGTATTGATGTGGACTATCAAGGATATGGACAGGATCTGCTATCTCCATCGGAGATTGATGAGAACCGTTTGGTGTTGTCGGAGTTGGATAGCCTTTACGGTATCGGTTTTCTCAGTCGGAATAACTTGGAGATGCCACATCACCGAGTGACCTCTCGGACGACGGTCGATAACGTGGAGATTAACAAGTATTCGGACGGGGTTCGGCTCTGGTCGTTGACGGACGGTGAGCATCTCTATCGTGAAGATGAACAGACGGGTGAGTTTGTGTATCGGCATGTGCTGAACGGCGGCGACCTCACCTGCGAAGATCCTGATCGTTTCCGGGACGCTTATGACGATATTTTGGTGAACTCTAATTATCAGCACCTGCAAGCACAAGAATCTACGACTGAGGAGACAAAGATTCTGGAGGGTAAGTTGCGGAATTTGGGATATGTTGAGTAAATTGGCTGTCAGCAGTCAGAGGTCGAGAATCGGAGTTCCCTTCTACAAGTGGAAATCAAGACGCTCACGGACTTCACGTATCCGTGGGCGTTTTGTGTTAATGACTATCAGTTGTCAAATCTCTTTAATGTTGGTTGACAGGAAAGACGCTTTCACTGTCAGGCTTGAAAGGGTTGTTGTTTACTAAGGGGATATTCCCCTTTTTCCGTTCAACGAGCTCCCAATCGCCTGTTTTCCAATGCTTTTCGTAGGCATAGATAACATTGAGACCTTCAAATTCCAGCCAGACACGCTTCGCCTGTGGGTGAATCTCATCATCTATGGAGGCAACGGCATGTTCATGGTTTGCTGACCAGATAAGACACTGCTGCTTGGGTTCTCGTGCTTCTCCACGCGGTGATGTGAATAGGTCCCTGTATTTCATCTTTTCAATTGACGAATCTCCAGATCCACAGCATCAAATTCCTTGGTATTCAAATTCAGGAAACTGTAGGATGTCGTGGTTGTTGGAAATTTTCAAGTGTCCTTCAGACGTTTTAGCGATTTTTGCTGTTCTTTAGACTCTACCTTATCCGTCCCCTGAACCGTTCTCTAACCCAAGGTTGATCAACCGGAATATTAAACGCCCAGAGCAGTTGGCATATTAATTCTTCAACAATATTTTTCCGTTTCTCTTCGCTTTCAAGATCGCGTGATAGACATTGTTTTGAAGCCAAAACCGCTGAATCGAAACACTTTGGACCATCCGGAATAACGTCCGTGATTTTGGCATATCCCCTGACAGGATCAATCAACTCTTTGCCCAAAACCTCTTGCAACCGGGCACTAATCTCAATATTTCCAAGATACTCACACTCCGTGTAAAAAGCTATGGACTGCTGAATTAAGTAACTGATATGCACAAGAAAATCAGTATAGTTAATTTTCTGTTGATCAGAAAAGGATAATGAAATTCTGTAATAGACAATTCCATATTCATTTATTTCAAAATACTCTCTTGGGTGAATGGAAGAAACTCCCCTTCAACCCTTCTAAGAGGAAATATCTGTGACTTACATAATTTATAAATATTTGATGTTGAAATTACAGGACGATAGGGAAATATAGGTTTGGCGATAATTGTAAAATCTGGCGCACTTTGAACACGGTTACGATCTGACCTTGCCTCAATTCGATTAAAAATTTCCTTACTAGCAATTTGGGAGTCATCACGACGTTTGAGCATGTAGACAATGCGATCTATATCCGAAAGTTCGTAGGGTTGCGTAATACTACCCGTCCGAATATAAATTTTCCTTGAATTTTGAATCGCATGAGGAGCTTGGATGCTCTCATCAACGCGAACTACGACAACCACATTACTAGAATTAGGGACATGAACAAGCCTTATTTCAGGGATAACTCCTGGATAAATACCAGTAAGCGCGCTTTGCTGAATTTGCTCCTCAATTCCGTTTTGTTGAGGGATACCCGGAATCGAGTTGACACGGTTATTTTTTTGATCAGCGTCCACGCCTATGAAGAAAATCCCGCCAGAGGTGTTCGCGAAAGACGAAACAATTTTAGGAATATGCCTCTTTAAGTTTAGGTCGCTCTTATATTCTACGCGTACACCTTCTGTCCACTCTTGGCAGAAAGATTCGACCTCTTTAAATGTGATTTCGTCTATTGGTTTAGTAAACATAACTTATATGCATTTACTCCTCAATAGCATCCTACACCGCGGTTAAAGATGAGGCAATACGTGAAAATAGTCCCTCTGGATATGCTTTATCCAGCACGAATCACCACTGGTGCACGCCTTCTGTTGAAAGCAAAGTTCTCGCCAATATATACTAACGTGAGTTCGATATAAGAAATTGGTTCAAGTAAGGCCTAACACAACACCTAAAACGTATATTTGGCACCGCAGAAACAACATACCTAAGCAGCCCCGACTCAACGTTCCGGTGCCGTAAGGACGGTATGTGATGTCGCCACACATAGCACTCCGCTGGAGTGCGGGAACTCGGGCATCGGGTTTTCTATAGACATAGCACTCCGCTGGAGTGCGGGAACACATTCATTATCTCATCTATAACAGGGGTGATAGGTTGTGTCGGGTTTCTCTGAATCCTTAACTCGAACTCACGTTATACTAACAAGACCGACTCCACAATTGATTTAACCGAGATGCCAAGATTTGCCCTTAAGCCAGAGGAGACAGGTCATCACTCACCTCTATAGTTCATGAATTGTTGCCTCAAGCGTCGCGATATCTACAACGGCAACCGTTGCTTGCCCAGTCGTCCATCCGCCTGTTTCGCCGGGATTGAGTAGAAGCGAATTTCCCTTTTGGATGTCGATCTTGTGGGTGTGTCCGTAGACGACGATGTCGTAATCGCCACTTTTAGCGATGGGGATGGCGAGTTCAGGATAATGCATCACGGCGATGTTTCTGTCACCGAGGGTTGCGCTTGCGAGGTTAGGGTGTACCTCACCGCCGATGGTTTCAAACCGTTTTGCCACAACGATGCGTTCGCCGTCATTATTTCCGAATACGCCGACAACGCGGCAGTTCAGATCGGCTAACGGATCGATGGCAAATGGCGCGATAAAATCACCCGCATGGACAACGAGGTCCACACCGAGTTCATTGAAAAGTGCAACAGCGCGTTTGACGTTTGGAATGTTATCGTGGCTGTCGGACATAACACCGAGTTTCATGAGAGAAATCCTTTCATTAGTTTTAGAGTCTATAAATTTTTGTAAACAGTGTCTCCAGATCCACAATCGCAGCACTGCTACAACGTGCCTTTCTACTTCCGGCTGCCCCTGGGTTGAGTAGGAGTGTTTCGTCCTTTTGGCTGATGAGTCTATCGGTATGCGTATAGACTTGATGGTTAATCCTGTGGGTATGTCCATAGATAACGATGTCGTGCGTACCCCTTTCGGTAATCCGGATGGCAATCTTAGGGTAGTGCGTCACCGCAATGTCTCTGCCTTCGTGAGTGATGGACTCGTGCTTACGGGAACTCGGTGCGACTGTGCCGATGCCTTCAAAAGCCTCTGTGAGGTCTTTTTCGCGTTTGAGATCGTTATTTCCGAATACACTGACAACACCACAGTTCAGGTCAGCCAACGGTTCTATCGCACGAGGCGATCTGAAGTCGCCTGCGTGTACAACGAGGCTAACGCCAATCTCGTTGAAGAGCGCAACAACTCTTTCAATTATAGGAATGTTGTTGTGTGTGTCAGCCATCACACCGAGTTTCATTTTGGATCCTTTCTATACTATGCGACTACAGAGACAGGCACCCTGTGAATAACGTTTCCGAGGTAGCCTTTGGGGTTCCACGGTTGTGTGAAAGGCTGCGCGGCACCTGTATCGTCATAAGCGCGTGCCCATATTTCATAGTACCCTTTGTTTGCAAGGGCGAGTTCAGTTTCCCAATGGGACCAAGCGTATCTGTTTGATGGTGGAATCAACCGGGTTTCTTGCCACTGAAGCCCGAAATCTGTAGAGACAGTAACCTTATCAATTTGGTTTTCTCCTGCCCATGCATGTCCTCGGACCTTTATAGGAGTGCCCGCTCTGAATTCCAGAGATGATTGTGGCTGGGTAATCAAAAATTTAACCTGCCATGCAGTCGCGATGCGCATATCCTCGACAGGGGGTTTATCTCCTGGTGCTATCGGATAGGTTGGAACGCGATAGGAATACCCGCTCATCTTCTCCGAGTCGTGAACCGTACCCCTCACCCAGATACGGTTGAGCCATTTTTGCATCGCACTGCCGATCCACCCCGGAACAATTAGCCTCGCGGGGAAGCCGTGGGCTGCTGGCAACACTTCTCCGTTCATTTTAAAGGCGATGAGTGTGTGTTCATCCATCGCTTTCTCGATCGGGATTCCTCGTGAAAAGGGCTCACTGCCATCATTGGGTAGATCCTCGCCATAGTTCCCGGTATAGACTGCACTCGGCTTCACACCTGCGGCTTGCAAGACATCGCGCATGCGTACGCCTGTCCATTCACTACAGGCGACCGCGCCGCGTTGCCACGGGGTCCCGCTAACTTCTGGTTCAAATAGGCTTCTCCCGTTCCCCGCACATTCCAATACGACTTCCATAGTGACTTGTGGAAACCGTAACAAATCATCCATTGACAGTGCAAGTGCTTTATGGACTTCGCCGTCTATGACCAATTTCCACCCACGGAGATCCTTGTTTATCGCTCGTTCTGGAATGCCGCTGTTATTACGGACGAAATGTCGCGCTGTCGGAGTCACATCGTCGTTGAGGAGATGCGGGGCAAACTCGCCGTTAAAAGGGATCTCCGAATGAACGAGCATGTCCGGCTTCGGGAGTCTCGCTGCTTGCAGATCTTTCAAGACAACGGGGATGAGTCCCCGACTCAACAGACCTTGGTCAATGGCTTCGCAGCCTGCCCCAAACGTGCCCAAACTCGCGATCAGTGCCGTTTTGCCTATCTTAGCAAGAAAGTCCCGTCTTGTTGTGTCAGGAACAGTTTCAAGCCAATCTGTGAAACTGAGTTTGAGCGCGCTTTTTGGCATGATCGGAGTTCTATTTCATAATGTGAGTTCGACATAAGCGTGTAAGTTGGAAACCCGATGCGTTCTCACACGTGCAGCGTTTGCTTGTTGGGTTTCGCTATGTCTATTTCCATGAATAGATCATTGAAAAGCAGAATTTTCCTGACAGGTTGGAGGGTTCTTGGTCATTCACCGCTCTACCCAACCTACGGGACACTCGTATTTTTATGATCGAATTCATGTATTTTATAATTTGATGCTCTTTTTGAAAAAAGAGGCGGGCTTTCCTCCTACTGCGAAAGCAGTGGGATTCCAGCCCGCAGAGTTAGAAACCGCTAAATCTAATCATCATCGCGTTCGCTGAGCAACTCACCTCGTGCGAGACGTTCCGCGTTCTCGGTAGACCACAAAATGTTCTTCATCAGTTTTTGAGCCGTGATGTAACGTGTCGCTGCCAGTAGATGCATCCGTTGTTCTTCAGAGTCGTCTGACAAGTCGTAATGCCGGAAGGCGACTTCGAGGACCTGGAACATGTGGAGTTCTGCGTCTTCACGTAGCAGGATGTGTGAGAGCGTTCGTTTCAGTGCGTCGACATCATGCCCTTCTTCGAGATATTGGTTTACCAGAATCTCCGCTTCGTAGACTTTTTGGAAGTCAGCGAATTCTTGAAGCCGTTCCAACATCTTGCCAGGAGAGGCGTAAGTTTCATCAGGTATCCGTTGCCCGGGTCTCGGAATGCGGGCAGCAGGCATATTCAACCAGCGTAAGTATGCCAAGTAAACGACCCCGTGAAAAATGCCGCGCAGGAGGTTAGCATTCGGCGCAAACTGGAAAGCGTGATAAAGGGCGTGTGAGTATGAGTAAATGTTCGCGACATCGTGCCAGTCCCCTTCGTTTTTCAGATGGAACCGGGCAGTACGAACCGCCGAAGCATAAGTCATCGCGCGGCAGATATCGGTCGGCTTGACCCCTTCGCGAATCTTCTGCTCAACCTCAGCGACAGTGGGTTCAAATTCGTCACCGAGCAGCGTCTGTGTAAACGCTGAAATATCAAGTTCTGCTTCGTTCGCTTGATTGTCTTCCCAGATACTATCGAGTCTCTCAAAGACGGGTTCTAAGACAGGTACAGCGTCAGCCCATCGAGAGGTTTCCTCATGCCGTGTTCTACCGACGAGGTCGACGACGATCGGACGCAAAATCTCGTGTGATCCTTCCCAGTCGACGTAATTCAACGCTTCAAACATTTTATTCGCAAAATCGAGCGCGTGTCCGTCCCCGGTGAAGTAATAGTCTGTTGCTGCCGTGTATACGAAATCTGCGATGACCGACTTATCGTAGTCTCGGTCATTCAGCGTGAGCAAGATGCGTTCCGCTGCACCGCCGTGGCGTTTATCGATAAAATAACGGAACCATCGCATCAGCGTTTCGAGGTCGTGTTCCTCGTTCACTCGCGGGAAGGGTGCGCGATAGGGACGTGCACTTCCCGTCGTTCTACGGCTGATCTGGCTCAATCCGTGTACGAGAAACAGGTTATGGTCCTTTGGATCAACGTCATCCCACAAGTTTGCTGCCAGTGTAAGGATAGCAACACCTGAGGACCATCCATCACTACTTTTATGTGCACCGTAGTGGAGTCCCTGTTGGATAATCTCCGCGGGTGTCGCGCCTGCATCACGAAGTGCTGTGACGGCTTTGGCGATAAAGAAGGTGCTGCGGTCCTTGAGACCACGCTCAAGTGCACGCTTACCGTTTGCGATGACACGCTGTTTCGCTGCGTCCCGCTCGCCTTTTGATAACCCGACGTACAAATAACCGTCGTCCCGGACTTCAACAGGAAACGCTTTCAGGTCATCGCCGAATGCCAAGAAGCATGCACCCGAGTTGAGGTCAAATTCCCAATGGTGCCAATGGCAGATTAGTACACCGTCTCGGATACTCCCTTTGGACATCGGATACCCCATGTGTGGGCAACGGTTGTCAACGGCGTAATATTTGTCGCTGGATTTGAAAACAGCCAGATGCGTGCCGTTGACATGAAAGGGTTTGCCTTCGAGTTCCTCAAAACCCTCAGCGGGGCACAGTTGATGGTAGTCAAGTTGGGTTTCGTCTATTTCTATTGGCGGCAGTGCTTCAACGTGGATGGAACCGATGCCGGTTTCCTCAAGAGCAGAAGTTGGAGTTTGCACAGTCTTTTCCTCCTATTGAAGATTTTTGTTTCTTATAAGGATAATCCTGAAAATTGGGTTACTACAAACGAAAGAAATCGTGCTTACAAGGCACTCCCACAAGCGGTAGCAGCGTTAAGATTTACGGTTGCTTTGTTTCTTTTCACGATAGGGTGAGAAATCTACGTACTTTTTGCCCTGCCTCAGACGTTGTTCCCGACGTTTCATCAAAAAATCCATAAGGGTATCCACATCCCCAAACAGAGCTGCAATCCGCTCCTTCGCTTGTCGGCATTCGTTCAAAATTTCATCATTCATGAGAGTTCCTCCAGTATCGCCTTTGGTGATGCAATGCGGGGAGGCGAATAACGGGTAATTCTTTGCCATTCTGATGTCCGTGGGACACGACTCGATCTTGAGACCAGGTAACTTGGTATTGTTGAGTCAACGTAAACACAATATGCTTTTTCTTCAGGATGGGTTCTCATTCATTAAATGATAACATAAAACACTTTTTGGTGCAAGTTTTGGATTTTACGTCTTTCTAGCGAAATGCTGCGAAATGCTGCGAATGTTTCTGCGGGTTGTTTTAATTGGATTTCCTCAGATTTATAACATAACGTATATTAATTATTAATATATGTGAAAAATACAACACCAAAAACCTACAATTGAATGACCCTGAGGCGTGGAGCAGGGCTATAG
>JAKZUG010000597.1:0-22290 GCA_047516705.1 Candidatus Poribacteria bacterium
GTGAAAATAAAAAATACTGCAATCTGATTCAAAATGATCTCGGTATTCACAAATACAAGTATTGAATGAATACTCTATTTTGACTTGATTTTTATAAGTGAATCTGTTATAATAATTGTTAACTTTCACAGCGTCAAAATGGGTTCCGATCTTATAAATTAAGAGTCGATATTATCACGTTCTACTAAAGCATCCCCTTCAATAATTATGGACGAAAACCAAAACTTCAAATCTGGTTACGTTAGCATTATCGGTGCGCCTAATGTCGGGAAATCGACATTGCTTAATGCTATCTTGGGACAGAAATTAGCCATCGTCACCCCGAAGCCGCAGACAACGCGTAACCAGATTCGTGGGATCCTTACCACGGACACCCATCAAATTATTTTTATTGATACTCCCGGGCTGATGAACCCGAAATATCGCTTACAGAGCGAAATGGTCAGGACGGCGTATGGTGCTTTAGCGGATGCCGATGTCGTACTTTTCGTTGTTGATGTCACACACCCAAATTCAGACATTGAAGATACAATCCTAAAACGCCTCAAACGTGTTAAATTGACAACAATTCTCGTTCTCAATAAGGTAGATGTCATTCAGAAACCGGCACTATTCCCGATCCTTGAGAACTACAGCCAAAAATTTGAATTTGCGCATATAATCCCGATCTCTGCATTAACTACCGATGGTGTCCCAGTCCTTCTTGAGCAGATTAAAGAGTATCTACCGCTGGGACCGCAATATTTTCCAGAGGATCAACTCAGCGACCTCCCCGAACGGTTTTTCATCGCCGAAACCGTCCGTGAGAAAATCATGCTCACGACGCAACGCGAGATCCCTTACGCATCCGCTGTTGTCGTCGAAGAATTTGAAAAACGCCAGACGAATAAGTCAACCGAAATCATCTATATCCGTGCTATCGTCTACGCCGAACGGCAGACGCAGAAACAAATCATTATTGGTAAAGGTGGCAAGCTAATCAAACGCGTCGGCGTACTCGCACGCGCCGATATTGAAAAATTCTTAGATGCACGCGTTTTTTTAGAACTGTACGTAACGGTCAAAGCCGACTGGCGCAAAGATGCACGTAAACTCATGGAACTGGGCGGTTTTATGGATATGTAGCCACATTTTGAAAATTAGAGCGTTATCTGATAATATCAAAAACACAGATGCAACTCGCGAAAAACTAAGATTCAAACAACTATCGGGAAACCAGACTATGACAGAAGAATCAATTCACGTACAAGGTGCGCGAGAACACAACTTAAGAAATATTGATATCCAACTGCCAAAAGATAAACTCATAGTTTTCACCGGTGTTAGCGGTTCCGGTAAATCCTCATTAGCGATTGATACCGTTTATGCTGAAGGACAGCGTCGATACATAGAATCTCTATCGGCGTACGCGCGGCAATTTTTGGGGCAACTCGGAAAACCGGATGTAGACGAAATCGTCGGACTATCCCCTTCTATCGCTATCAGTCAGGGTTCAACAGGGCATAACCCGCGCTCCACGGTCGCCACGGTAACCGAGATCTACGACTACCTGCGCGTCCTTTATGCGCGTGTCGGACAATTCCACTGTCCCGAATGTGGACGTGCAGTCGGCTCACAAACCGCCGCTGACATTGTCAAAACCCTGCTCAACTATCCCGAACGCACAAGGCTTATCATCTTAGCACCGATTGCCAGAGGTTCCCGCGGCGCGCATGAAAAAGAGATCGAGGACCTACGGAGCGCGGGTTTTGCGCGATTACGCGTTGATGGCGAAATACACGAACTCCGCCCTGGCTTTGCCCTCAGCCGCAATCAACGCCACGATATCGATCTCGTCATCGACCGAATCATCATCAAAGACGACATTGAACCACGCGTCACCCAAGCCGTCAACACCGCGCTCGATCGTGGAAATGGGAGCATGCTTGTCCAAGTGATTTCGACTGAAGGCGAGGCATCCCCATTTCTGTCAGAAGAAGACGACCTGCTCTTTAGTAGAGACTATACCTGTTCGCACTGTCGGATTAGTTTTGTGAAACCAGAACCGCGCCACTTTTCCTTCAACAATCCCGATGGCATGTGCGAAAACTGCAGGGGCTTGGGCGTACAAATGGGAATCTTACCGCAGTTGATCATCCGTGATGATACCCTCTCCATCATACAAGGTGCTATCACGCTATGGGGCTCTCTCACCACGCAAAAGCGAGCGACAGAAAAAGCCATCGCCGAAGCACTCGCGAAACACCTTGGATTTGACATCAAGACACCTTGGAAGGAACTCACGCCAGAGCATCAGCACGCTATCCTCTACGGCACCGGTGACACTGTCCTCACGATCACTACCCCTGGGAAAAACACACACAAAAAACGCAAACAACGCCGGCGATATCGCGTTCACTTTCACGGTATCATCCCCGCTGAAGAACAGAAGTATTACTTTGAAGATGATGACGAAACCGATGAAGACAACTTACCTGATTACTTCGTTAAAATGCCCTGTAGAATATGTGAGGGAACGCGACTTAATTTGTGGATAAAAGCCATAACGATAGGTGATACACCGATAACCGCTATCCTTGAAATGTCTATTCAAGATGCGACGCAATTTTTCACCGAGTTGGAACTTCCAGAACGCGAGGCGTTCATCGCGAAGGAGCTCCTAAAGGAAATTCGCGGACGGCTCGGATTCCTTATGGACGTGGGCTTGGGATATCTGGAACTCGCGCGTCCCGCGCCGACACTTTCCGGCGGTGAAGCACAACGCATCCGTCTCGCCAGTCAGGTAGGCGCAGGGCTGCGCGATGTTATATACGTGCTTGATGAACCGAGCATCGGTTTACACCCACGCGACCATGCCGGACTGCTCACAACCCTCCTAAACTTACGGGACCAAGGGAATACTGTTATCGTTGTTGAACACGATGAAGCAACAATGTTGGTAGCCGACTGGATCGTCGATTTCGGTCCTGGCGCAGGCATCAAAGGTGGAAAGATAACGGACATCGGGACACCGGCGCAATTCATCAAAGAGAGCAATACGCTCACTGCCCAATACCTCCGAGGCGATAAGGTGATTATCCAGCCAGAATCCCGCCGCCCAACAGGAGACAAGTGGATACAGATCCGCAACGCGCGTCAAAACAATCTTAAAGAGATCAGTCCCAAAATACCAATCGGCACACTCTGCTGTGTGACGGGTGTCAGTGGCTCTGGAAAGAGTTCCTTAATTCACGATATTCTCTACAATGCACTCGCCCGGGACCTCATGAAGGCAAAGACTGTTCCGGGCGATTACGACGATATTCAGGGTATCCTCGAAGAAAAAGACGTGCCTATCTCCGATGTTATTGACAAAATTATCAATATCAACATGGCACCTATCGGACGAACACCGCGTTCCAACGCTGCGACTTATACAAAGGTGTTTGATGGGATTCGTACGCTCTACGCCAGTTTGCCTGATGCGAAATTACGAGGCTATAAACCGGGACGGTTCAGTTTCAATGTTACCGCCGGTAGATGTGAAGCATGCAGCGGAAACGGCGCAAAAAAGGTCGATATGGGACTCCTCTCAGATGTCTGGGTAGAGTGCGAGGTGTGCAACGGGAAACGCTTTAACACCGAAACGCTCGCGATTAAATATAAAGGGAAAGACATCTCTGAAGTCCTCGAAATGGATATTGATACCGCACTCGTCCACTTCGCCGATATTCCAAGGATTGCAAGAGGCTTAAAACTACTCCACGATGTCGGTCTTGATTACATTAAACTCGGACAACCCGCACCGACGCTCTCAGGTGGTGAGGCACAGCGTATTAAGCTGTCAAAGGAACTCTCCAAACGAGGCACCGGTAAAACACTCTATATCCTTGATGAACCCACAACAGGGTTACATTTTGACGACGTAAACAAACTTCTGACGATTCTGCATCGACTCGTAGATGATGGCAACACCGTCGTCGTCGTAGAGCACAACCTTGAGGTCGTCAATTCCGCGGACTATCTTATCGACTTAGGACCCGAAGGAGGTGTTGGCGGCGGTTCTATCGTTGCCGAAGGCACCCCCGAACAAATTGCCGAGATGTCTGAATCTTACACCGGACAAGCACTCCGCGGTGATTTCGATATCTGGCGTGATGCGAAGCAACGGCTCATCAAACCGGAACTTGCTGATGTATTTGAACAAGCGCAAGAAAAACGAACAGCAATCGTAGTGCAAGGTGCTACGGAAAATAACCTCAAAAATGTGGACATCGATATCCCACATCGAAAAATGACGGCGTTGACAGGTGTCAGTGGATCCGGTAAGACATCCCTTGCACTTGATACTATCTACGCCGAAGGGCAGCGTCGTTATATAGAAACACTCAGTACTTATGCCCGCCAGTTTATAGGACAGATGGAGAAACCTAAAGTCTCAAAAATTGAAGGACTTTCACCCGCCATCGCAATTTCACACGCGAACGCAGGGCAAAATCCACGCTCCACGGTCGCAACGATCACCGAAATACACGACGGGCTCCGCACGCTTTATGCCAGATGGGGGAAACCCCACTGTCCGGATTGCCTTGAGGAGGTCCAGCCGCAAAGTGCAGAGGAAATAACAGAACAGGTTTTTGAACTATTCCTCGGAAAGAGAGTGGATGTCCTCGCACCCCTCACAAACTTTATGCTTCTTCCGAAAGCCGATGAAAGCGTGGTAAGGGGTAAGATCATTGACATCAACGCCAGTGAATCCGCTTACGGGCTGAAGGGAAACGAGGATTATGCCGATGTCTTCAGCCGACTACAACGCGCAGGTTTCGCACGCGTCCAAATTGATGACGAAATTCACCGACTCGATGAAGTTCCGAAACTGAGTAAAAGCATTCACCATGAAATCTTTATCGTCATCGATCGTGTCGAACTTGTTGATGAAGAAAAGAGCCGGTTTACAGAAGCGGTCGAGTTGGCACTCCTCCAAAGCGGGGGGTTCGTACTGATTCAAGAGAGCCAGTCCAATGCTCGCGCATCTACAAGCACCAACCGATCTAAACAGAAAACAACAGCACCAAAGCAGGAGACGACAGTTAAAAAATTCTTCAGCGAACACGCGATGTGTGCTTCTTGCGGAAGTAATTTCGTGCAACTGACACCGCGCCACTTTTCCTTTAACAACAAAATGGGCGCGTGCGACTTCTGTGATGGACGCGGGAAGAATTCACACTTTCCACACGACGCATGCCCCCAATGCCACGGCACACGCCTGAAACCTTTCCCCAGCTGCGTCATATTTGAGGATACAACCATTTCGGAATTGATGGCATTCTCAATTACTGAAGTCATTGAATTCTTCAACGCACGGTTGAAACAGATTGAAGATCAAGTTGGCAATGATGTACAAAACGGTGGGAATGATCTCTCCGTCGCGAAAGGCGTGTCTACCTCCAGAGCCACGCATCCTGCGCTTCACGTACATACCTCGCCTGAGTTTGAAGCCGAAGTCCTCCATCAAATTCGGACACGACTCCAGTTCTTGGAAGACATTGGGCTCGGCTATCTCTCACTCGACCGCATGGCACCGACGCTCTCCGGCGGCGAGATGCGCAGAATCCGACTTGCAAGTCAACTCGGCAGCGGTCTCACCGGGGTAACCTACATTCTCGATGAACCGAGCATCGGGTTACACCCGCGTGACCAAGAGTGTCTCATCAACGCACTCAAGGAACTCCCCGATATCGGCAATAGCGTCCTCGTCGTTGAACACGACCGCGATACCATATTAGCCGCCGACCATGTTATCGACTTCGGTCCTAAGGCAGGCAAAGCAGGCGGCGAAATTGTCGCTATCGGTGCACCGGATACCTTTACTAACGGCACTAATCCTATACAGAAATCGTCCACCAAATCATTGACGCAGGCCTATCTCTCCAATGAAGTAGAAATCCCAGTTCCAAAGGATCGACGCAAAGGTACCGGCAAAGAGTTGGCAATATTCGGTGCGAAAACGAATAACCTCAAAGATATTGATGTTAAGATACCCCTTGGCACCCTCACCTGTGTAACCGGTGTTTCAGGGTGCGGGAAGAGTTCACTCGTTGAAGGCACGCTAAAGCCGGCACTTGAGAGTCGCAGCTCTACCAACAAAACCAGCGATGCCGATGAAGATATCCTTTCTATCCACGATATTGACGATTACATGGAATATACCAACAATAGAGAGCGGGAACCCATATATAACGATTATGGACAACCGGAGTATCGAAGCATCCGCGGTGTTACCCAGATCAAGCGGCTCATCAATGTGGATCAGAAAGCGATCGGTGAAACACCGCGTTCCAATCCGGCAACTTATACCGACCTGTTCACGAAAATCCGAGAACTCTTTGCCGAACAACACGATGCGAAAATGCGCGGATTTAATATTGGCAACTTCAGTTTCAACCTCACTTACGGACAGTGTCATGTCTGTGAAGGGCACCGTTTCAACCGTATTGAGATGCATTTTCTGCCGGACGTATGGATGCCGTGTGAGGCGTGTAATAGCACCGGCTACAGCGACGAAACGCTTGAGATCCGTTATCAAGGCAAAAATATCGCCGAAGTCTTGGATATGACAGTAGATGAGGCACTCACATTCTTCAGCGAAAATCCACGTATCTGCCCGACGCTGCAGATGTTAGCGGATGTCGGGTTAGGGTACATTCAATTAGGTCAATCAGCGACGACCCTCTCGGGTGGTGAGGCACAGCGCGTCAAACTTGCGAAAGAGTTAGCACGACCTACAACTGGCTCAACGCTCTATATCATGGACGGACCGACGACAGGGCTCCATTTTGACGACATCCAAAAACTCCTCAAGGTGCTGAACAAACTCGTCGATGCAGGTAACACGATCATCACTATCGAACACAACCTCGACATCATCAAATCCGCGGATTGGATCATCGATTTGGGACCCGAGGGCAGCAAAGGTGGTGGAGAAGTCGTCGCGATGGGTACCCCAGAAGAGGTCGCGAAAGTCCAGGAATCTCACACAGCACGTTTCTTGCGCGAGGTATTGTAGACGCGACAGACCAATTTTTGTTCATTCAGCCTTTGCTATAAATTATCCTATGGCTTCTGTCTAACTCATTCCAAACCCATTTACCTCAGTTTCCGAATCATACTACCACCAATCCACAGAAGCAACTTAGTGCCTGCACAGATCCCTCAGTGTTCCCACCGCGTGACTTCTGTTCTGAATCTCCAATGCCCGAATTTCCCTCAGAGCCATTCAGTTTTCGGTTTTTGAATACAGAATCGGGAATAGGCATGTGCTGTTATCCACATAAATCGGGCTTACAAAGCCCTCCCACAAAATGTTTTTTTGAGAATTGAATGGCTCTGAATTTCCCTTGACAAATTCTGGAATATATGGAATTATATTACTGTATCTATAAAGAACTTCGTATCCATAATGCAAATTCCAGACTACTATCAAACCTTAGAGATCGGGCGGGATGCGACCGCTCGCGAAATAAAGAGAGCCTACCGGAAACTCGCAAAACGCTATCATCCGGACAAAAACCCGGAGCGGACCGCCTTTGCAGAACAGATGTTCCGAGAAGTCTGTATCGCGTACAATACCCTTGACGACGAAAAACAGAAATCCGACTACGACCGAACCCTACAGATAATTGAACGGAAGCAGAAATCGCGCGAAGCGTATTTCGACAGACTGAGTAGACTCAACCAGAACTACGCCAAATTAGAATTGCTGTTGCATGCGCTACTCCATCACAACTACGAGACCGGCATTTCTATGTATGAGCAGCTACGTCATCAGTTCCAAGAAATCGGGAAGGAGTGCCGTATCGACGATTTCCTGAGTTACGAAGAGAGCCGAGACTGCGAATTTCTCATCGCTGAAGCCTATCAGCAACTCGGATTTTCTAATGGTAATCACTCATCTGCTCTTGAGCGGCACCGAAAAGTCGAGCAAGCGATGCTGATGTACGAGTCCCTATTGTCCGCTGAGGCAAAACGCCCCTGCTTCAAGCACTTTATTCGAGAAGTCAAAGAACGCCTTAAATTCATCTACCTCTACCACTTCAGCGTTGAAGGTTACGACCAAACGTGCCACATTCCGTTGACGAAGATCCGTGCCTTAAAACTCCCAAAACGGGAAACCGCATGGATGTACAAAAAAATCGCCGAATTCTATGTTGAGATTGATCAGTTCCCAGAAGCACGAACTGTTCTGAAAATGGCGTTTGAACTGCAACCCCATCTCACCGGTGCCAAAAAAATCTGCCAAAGATTGAACATAGTATATTAGTCGTCAGTTATCGGTTGTTAGTTGTCAGTAAAAAGACAGTATTTTCCTACAACCGTAAACTCTGAAAGATATAGACATTTTAAGTACAACCGTATCCTTCTATGTTGGTGGCGTTTGAAAATGTGTATTTAAACGCAAGTTGCCACTTATTTATTCTCACTGCGAAGCAATAGCACCCCTCCGGGGTGCGGTCGCTTGAATATACCGTTTCTATAGATATATCACCCCTCCGGGGTGGGGAAAATGCTTGAAAAACCGTGTTGAACGCCCAAAATCCGTTAGTAGCAACTTGGGTTATTTAAGTACAATGTGTCTTAGCTTTACATTCCACACCAATCTTCAAGGGCATAAGTTTTGATTTGAAAGTCGCGAATCGGAGTTCGCTCCTACAGGGTATGTTGAGATTTAGCGTTCACTTTTATCACAGAACTAAATGACCCTGACTGAAAACCATTCAAGAGGAAAATCCTAATGCGAAAAAAGGTACGCTGGGAACGGATGTTCCCTGACGAATTAGAAGCCGCGTTCAACGAATGTCCCGCTGTCTATTTCACCTACGGACTCTGCGAACCACACGGACCCCAAAATACGGTGGGATTGGATGCACTCAAGGCACACGGAATCGCATGCCGCGCAGCGCAAACCCACGGCGGCATCGTCGCACCCCCTGACTATTGGCACATCCATGAACACGGCATGTATGCGAATTGGGCATACCAGAATGTCGGTGAAGTACGCAGCTGGCTCACCGCTATGCCAGCATGGCAACACTTCAAAAATGTCTGCTACCACGTTCGCGCCACCGATGCACTCGGATTCCACGCAGCCATCTTTTTGACAGGACACTACGGTCCGAATTGGCAAGACCTCAAGACACTCCTTTCCTTAATCCAACCCCACTTCGCCATGCGACTCTACGGACTTCCTGACTTTGAGGCAAACACACCAGGATTTGACCAACAGGGCAACGGCGGAGACCACGCCGGTAGAGTTGAAACCTCACTCCTCTGGGCATTAGAACCAGAGTGTGTCGATATGTCGCGGATGCCTGCGGCGGACGCACAAGGACCACACTTCGCGATGGGGAGAAATGCTTTTGAGTCAGACCGACGCATCGGTGAACGTATGGTGAACGATGAAGTCGCATGGCTTGGGGAAAAGATGAAAGCGTTGTTGGAGGATTACGCAGAACTGGAGATTTCCGAACGCTGTCCTGTAACTTTCCAAGAAGTCGAACAGATATGGACAGAGACAGTATCACCGGCCTTGAAAACCTTTGAAACGATGAAAAACCCGAACGAATCGCCACCGGAAGATTCACAATGGTTTCGACAGTGCAAACTTCCGGAACTCCCGTAAGAGAAAAATCGTATTGTAGTCTATCAAAGTGGATAGGTCCCCGAAGTAACAGGTTTCCGATACCTACTACGTCTGACATCACGCATATTGAGAAGTTGTCAATGTATAGGAGGACAAGAATCGTGGCGAAATACATCCATATCATCCTTTTAGGGCTTTCTATCTGGCTCCTGCTGTGGGGTTCGGCAGTGAGTGCTGCCCCACCAACACCCAAAAATCCTGATGTCAAGTATCACTATTACCGTTCACGTCCTCTTGAAGGCCTAAAGTATCAACGTTTTTTTCCTTTCCCTGCACCGAAAGGACTCTTTTACGCTACCCGAATGAAAGCCACTGCGAATATTGATGACACACCTGAAAAAGAGACCGTGGTTTTAATGATCGTTGGTACAACTACAAAACCCCACGATTTGGTCCAAGCGTTCCTCCTGATTAATGAGACCGATGCAGAGGTGCCGAAGAAAAAAGCCTTTTTCAAACTTTTTGATTCGGGTACTCATGATTATTTAGATGTGCCAGCGAAATCCATTGAACTTCATAGCTCCCCGTTCGTCTTCTCAGAACCGCCGAAAAATTCTCATAAGACTTACGATCTCTCCTTTAAACTCGTTGATTTGACAGGCGATGGCACTTTAGACATCTGGGTTGAATTTGAGTATGCTATTGTTGTTATTTCTTTTCAGAATGGTGAGTTCAGGGATGTCCTCAGCAGTTACACGGTTCCTAGGGATCAGACTCCAGAATACGTTGACCTGGATAACAATGGAACATACGAAATCAAGATTCCGTACAGAATTTATATGGAGGACGCCCCGAGAGGGGCATATCCGACATGGACATAGATGAGCCTCTACGAGTGGGATGGAACCGCCTATGTCTTGAATAACAAAAGATTTTATGCCGAGAATGACGGTTTCCTCATTGGGTTATTGAGCCTATATAATCAACAGCTGCTTCAAAAAGGAAAATTTATCAACTCTTTCGAGACATACAATTTCTATATAGCGTTGGTATACCACTATCGTGGCGGGGCTCCATGGAAAATAAAGGAGCTCGCCACACAAGCTACGAATGAAGATTATAGGAAAGCGGCAGCATCTATCTTGAAAAAGTTGCCACCCCAGTGAAGATAAAAAACGAATTAGCTGCCATTTTTCGAGATGGTGAAACATGCGAGTGTACACAATGTTGCAATGATCTAAGAGAAATGGGAATGGAAATTGGTTTTGATTGGGGTTGTTGCCCACCACATATCTAATACAAGGTAGATTTTATATCTATCTGACCAGAGAGGACATCATAGAAATGACGAACACACAACTTGCCGAAGACTACCGAAAAGACGGATTTTTGACCGGTATCCACATTGCTGATGAACCTGAAGCAACACGCTACCAGCAGGCTTACAATGCATTAGAAGCAGAAGTCGACAAAGAAAAATGTGAAATCGGTCTCATCGATTGGCATTTTGACCATCAATTTATCTGGGAACTCGCCACACATCCGAAAATTGTGGATGTCATTGAGGCACTTATCGGTCCTGACATCATGTTGTTAGCCACGCACTTCTTCTGTAAATACGGACCTCGTGAGAAGTTCGTCGCATGGCATCAAGACGTAACGTACTGGGGGCTCGAACCGCCAGATGCGGTTACCGCTTGGTATGCCATAGACGACAGCGACACAGGCAACGGCTGCATGCAGGTGATTCCCGGAAGTCATCAGCGTGGCATCCAAGAACACGGAAAATCGAAACAGGAAGGCAATCTGTTGAGCATCAATCAGGAAGTACCCGTCACCGATGCAGAGGCAGAAACTGCTTTCGATCTGGTGTTGAAAGCGGGTGAAATGTCCATCCACCACGGACAGATGATACACGGCAGTCTACCAAATCACTCTACCCGCCGTCGGTGTGGCTTAACAGTTCGCTACATAGCCCCATCTGTAAAACAGGCAGACGAGAATTCATTAAAACGTCCATGGAAACCGATTCTGCTGAGCGGCGAAGACCGGCACCAGAATTTCACCACCGTGCCGAACCCGTTTCCACTTCACGGGTAGTCTTCATCTACTGTAGATGTACTTTGTAAGCGCACCATAGGTGTCAATTTAAAAGGTCGTACTGTGGCATCGTAGGTTGGGTTGAACGATTCTATCAAAACTTTGACAAATCGAAATGAATGAATCCGCGTCCATACACGCCATATCAAAGAGAAACGGAGTGAAACCCAACATCTTCTTTGAAGGTTCCAAGTATTTCGTATCATGAAGTTGGGTTTCACTCCGTTCTCGGGTGGAGATGAGGGTATATTGGATTCGGGCATGTTTGGGAAATAGGCATCGGACCTCTCAACTGCGTTCAACCCAACCTACGGAAACTTTACGGGTCCCCGAAGCAAGAAGCAGATAAGGACAAAAAATGGACACTCATATCTACGATGCAATCATCATCGGTGCTGGCGGGATGGGCAGCGCGACCGCATATCATCTCGCTAAATCGGGTGCTGACGTGCTTGTTTTAGAACAGTTCCAGCGTGGACACACCTTCGGCAGTTCGCATGGTCCAACCCGGATCATCCGTTTCTTCTACGACAAAGCCTTCTATACTGAATTGATGAAAACCGCCTACGCCGAATGGCGCGCGCTTGAATCCGCATCTGGGAAACCGCTGCTGTTCATCACAGGGAGCGTGTGTCTCGGCACAAGCGGAAATCCCTACGGACGCGCTGCGCGCCAAAGCTTAGATGCCGCCGGCGTTGAATCCGAGTGGTGGAGTGCGACACAATTAGCAGAACGTTTTCCGCAATTCCGGGTGTCCAACGATATGGACATCCTCTGGCAGAAAGACACCGGCTTCCTCCATGCTTCCGAGTGTGTCTCTATGCACTTGCAATTAGCTGAACAGCATGGTGTAACAGTCCGAGAGGATTCCCCCGTAACCGACATCAATTGGCAGACAGATATCCCAACCATCCACACTGAAAATGACCGGTTTTACGGCAGAAAAGTCGTTGTAACCGCAGGTGCATGGACAGGGAAACTCCTCGCGGAATTGGATCTTCCGCTTACCGTTACAAAGCAACAGGTATGCTACTACCAACCGACAGACACTACACGCTTCCAATCAGACCAATTTCCAGTCTTCACAGAAGCGACAGAAGATGGCGAATTCCTCTACGGTATTCCGGCATTCGGCTCTGGTGTAAAGATGGCACGTCACGGAAGGGGGCAATCTGTCTCCCCTGATACATGCGAACGCACCCCGGATACAGACTACATTGCGCACATAGATGACTACGTGCAAGAACGCATCCCGGAACTTGGAAAAACCACACACGCCGAGGTTTGCCTCTACACCGAAACCCCGGACGAAGATTTTATTATCGACGTACATCCAAACTGTCCAGATGTGCTGATTGCAGCAGGTTTTTCAGGACACGGCTTTAAGTTCTGTTCCCTCGTTGGACGTATTATGAGTGAACTCACACTAAACGAGAAAACCGATTTTGACATCCATCCATTTCGTATTGACCGGAAACCAGAAATCTCAAACGGTATCCCAAGATTACAAGCATGACGAAACAGACGAAAATAATTTTTGGCGTGGTTCCGGTTGACTGAGATAAGTCTCAATTCTTCACAAGTTTCACACTAAGGAGTCAAGACAATGCAAACAACTCTTAAAGCAGGAAGCGCGATCGCGAATATCACACCACCGCTCGGCACAAGGATACCCGGAGGCTTTCGACCGAGATACGCTGAAAATGTTGACGATGAACTCTTTGCGAAAGCACTTGTCATTGACAACGGTACAACGCGTATCGCAATAGTTACGTGCGATCTCATCGCTATACCAGAGAAGGTCGCAAACGCAGCCAAAGCACGCATTGCTGATAGGTGTGATATCCCCGCAGCGCACGTCATGGTGAATGCGACACACACACATACCGCCGTCGCTGTTGCTGATCTGCTTGGCGTTGATGAGGATACTGATTACACCGAGTGGGTGCCGCTGAAAATCGCCGATGCGGTTGAACTCGCCGTGTGGCGACTCAAACCTGCACGGGTAGGGTTCGCCAGTGTTGATGAAGAACGCATCACCTTCAATCGCCGGTGGCACATGAAAGATGGCACTGTCCGTTTTAATCCCGGTATCGAAAACCCAGATCTTGTGAAGCCGACCGGTACAATCGATCCAGAGTTGGCAATGATGTTCGTTGAAGCGGATGATGGTACACCCATCTCCGCGGTTGCGAACTTTTCGCTCCACTACATCGGTACAGACAACGGCAACGCGCTCTCCGCCGACTATTTTGGGCACTTTGATCGACTTATGCGACACTACCTGGGGGATACATGCATCTCGCTTCTCTGGAATGCCGCATCGGGACAGATTAACAATACCGACTTCAGTGGACGGACGAAATGGACAGCGAGCGGACATCAACAAGCTGTGAAAATGGCGAACGTTCTCGCGGGGCATTTTATCACGGAGATGCAGTTCATGGAGATGCATGACACGCTCGACCTCAGCGGATCTCTTGCGACGTTAACATTCCGGCCCAAACAAATTACCACCGAAGACCTTAAAGTCGCTGAGCAGGTCTTGTCAGTTCCACCCGGCACTTATGATGCCTACGAAACGGGTCCGTTTAGTTGGGTCGTTGGGCAGCCAATACCAAAAGCTTTAGTTGATGTTTACGCGCGTGAATGCCAACGCTTGGCAAAACTCCCAGCGCAGATGACTGCACCAGTTCAGGTGATACGGCTCGGTGAGGCAGCAATCGTGGCGTTACCGGGAGAAGTATTCGTTGAGACGGGAATGAACATCAAATCAGCATCTGATGCGAATCCGCTGTTCCTCGTTAGTTTAGCGAATGGGTATATCGGCTATATCTGCACGGACAAGGGGTTGACACAGGAGGGTGGATACGAGACTTGGGCGGCAATGTCGTCCCTACCAGATGTCGGGACGGTGCCAGCGATGGAGGCACTTGTCGCTTCGTTGTTGGATTCGTGCGAATCTGTGTGAAGCAGGGATATTATGCCTTAAAAAATAAAGAGACGGGCATGAAGACCCGCCTCCGGGGGAAAATAGAATAGAAAGTTAAACAGCGGCAGGACCTCTTTCACCTGTACGGATACGGATGGTTTCATCAATGGGCAGTACGAAGATTTTGCCGTCGCCGATTTTGCCGGTGGCAGCAGCCTGTTGCACGGCTTCAACGACCTTGTCAACATTCTCTTCCGCTACAACGATCTCAATTTTTAATTTCGGGACAAATTCGATGGTGTATTCGCTACCGCGGTACAATTCGGTATGCCCACGGCTGCGCCCGAATCCACGAACTTCGCTGACTGTCATGCCCCGAACACCCACACTGCTGAGTGCCTCTTTTACCTCCTCCAACTTGAAGGGGCGGATAATACATTCTAGCTTTTTCATGTGATACTCCTTGCTAAAAGTGAATAGGGTTGTTTGGCAGCTTTGCCTTTCAATCAGGGCTTACAATCCTTGCCCTCAAGGTTTATATAATAATAATACAAGTAGGGTGGGCGGATGCGGGGATCCGCCCTACAGAGCGTTTTCAAAGCCTCGTTCACACGATCTAAATATCGTGATAGAGGAAGAATTCATACGGATGCGGTCGTATGTTTACTGCATCGACCTCATTCTCACGCTTGTAATCAATCCAGACATCTAAAACATCTTGAGTGAACACATCGCCCTTGAGGAGATATTCGTGGTCTTCCTCTAAGGCATCAAGGGCGTCCCCAAGGGAGGCTGGTGTGGACTCAATGTCTGCAAGCTCTTCCGGCTCGAGGTCATAAAGGTCTTTGTCGAGCGGGTCACCGGGATGGATGCGGTTCTGTATACCGTCAAGCCCTGCCATAAGCAGTGCGCTGAAGGCGAGATAAGGATTACAGGATGGATCCGGTGTCCGGAATTCGATCCGTTTTGCCTTCTCACTCTTCGAGTAGACAGGAATACGGACACACGCACTACGGTTCCGTTGCGAGTAGGCGATGTTCACGGGTGCTTCATATCCTGGGACCAACCGTTTGTAGGAGTTGGTTGTCGGAGCAATGATTGCACAGAGCGAGCGGGCATGCGCGAGCAAGCCACCGATGTAATAGATCGCGTCCTCACTGAGAAGCGAATATCCCTGTGGATCGTAGAAGATGTTCTTGCCATCTTTCCAGAGACTCTGGTGGACGTGCATCCCGGAACCGTTGTCTTGGAAGAGCGGTTTCGGCATAAAGGTAGCGACCATGTTGTTCGCACGCGCCATATTTTTGATGATGTACTTATACAGGGCAATCTTATCGCCTGTGTCCGTGAGGGGACCATAACGAATATCAATCTCACCTTGACCTGCGGTTCCCACTTCGTGGTGGTGAACTTCCACATCAACGCCTGCTTCTATCAGTTTCAGACAGATCTCAGAACGGAAGTCTTGAAGTGTATCTGAAGGCGGTACTGGGAAGTAACCCTCTTTATAGCGCGGTTTATAACCGAGGTTCGGATTCTCTTCGCGACCTGAGTTCCAACTGCCTTCAACGGAATCGACATAATAGTAGCCCGAATATTGATTCTGTCCGTAGCGGATATCGTCCAGGAGATAGAATTCTGCTTCAGGTCCCCAGTAACTTGTATCAGCAATGCCTGTGGACTGTAAATAGGCTTCTGCCTTCTGTGCGATATACCGTACATCGCGTGTGTAACTCTCCAACGTGATTGGGTCTTTGATGTTACACGTAATGCTCAGCGTTGGCACCTTGCAGACTGGGTCAATGAGAGCAGTCGTTGGGTCCGGAAAGAGCAACATATCGCTCTCGTTAATCGACTGGAAACCACGGATACTGGAACCGTCAAAACCGCAACCTTCTTCAAACAAGTCTTCGGACAACTCGCTTGCCATAAGGGAAAAGTGTTGCCACATGCCCGGCAGATCCATGAATTTGAGGTCAACTATCTTTATATCATGTTCTTTTGCAAGTGCAACCACCTCACTTGGTGTCATTCACATATCCTCCTATTTCGGCGTAACTTGCATGCCGAAACTTGCTATCAAAACTCAAAACTTCCTCGATCCAGAGACCGAGACTACAATCTGATGAAACGGCGCAGAGAAACGAGGCACAAAAGTCCAGTGGTTTCCCTAAAATCGCGTTCCAATAACTCAGAAAAATGTCCTTGATTCGTCAATTAAATGCGCAACTCATACCACTTGACGAGTGTCTTACTGAATAGGTAAGCAACATTTATGCCAATCAACGTTGATTGAGACCAGTAGGCATTAATTTGACGAAAACAGGTAAATTTTCATATAAAACCACGAATTACAGTGACCCAAGACGGAAAGTTGGCGTGAAGAGGTCTGCTGCTACAATGTTTTGTCACGCCGCATATTAAAAACTCCGAGACCATGCTAAATTATTAGGCATAGCATTGCCCGTTTTTTGCGCATAGCACCGCACATCTATCAAAACCGCGACTTTGAGGTTATTCCTACGAGAATTCAACATCTTTGGCGAACCGGCTCGTTTCGGGACCGGCTTGCCCAGCATACTTGTTCGCCGGTTTGAGTTGATACGGCACCCGTGCTGGCGAAGAAAGCTGCGCGAAGGTAAATGCACAGATCCGCATACCGGGGTATAATTTGACCGGCATGCGACCCAGATTCCCTAACTCCAAGGTAGGAATGCCGATCCAACCCGGGTCAAAGAGACCGGCAGTACTATGGACGATAATGCCGAGCCTTCCCAAACTGCTTCTGCCTCCAAGCATCGCCATTACATCATCTGCCAACTCAAGTTTCTCCTGCGTTGCCGCCAAGACAAACTCACCCGGTTGCATCGTGAAGGTATCACCATCAGGCACATCAACTCGCCGCATCAAATCGTCGGTATCAATCTCTGCACCGAGATCAATATACGGGTACTTGCTATGCTCGAACACACGAAAGGTGTTGCTCAATCTGAAGTCGATGGAACAACTGCCGAGTTGTGTTTCCAAGTTGGGTGTGGGGGAGATTTTGATTTTCCCTTTATCTATATATTTGATAATATCTCTATCTGATAAAAACATTATTTGCTTTACAACCTTTTCTACTGCTCGGGCAAAAAATCCTCCGGGGCGATGCCACGATAGGCATAGTCAAGAAGATTAACAGGATGCATTGCTTTCATAGGCAATCCATGTTTCTGGATACCGAGTTGAATTTGGAGCAGGCAGCCGGGGTTTCCAGTTGCGACGATGTCCGCATTGGTTTCGGCGATGTGTGCCATCTTACGTTCCAGAATCTCTTGTGAAAGTTCCGGCTGTGTGATGTTATAGATTCCTGCACTCCCACAGCACCATTCGGATTCAGTCAACTCAATCAGCTCAAGTCCGGGTATTGACTGAAGGACTTTGCGAGGCTGCTCCTTTACGCTTTGTCCGTGAAGGAGATGACACGGTTCATCATAGGTAACGCGTTTTGCGATTTCCCCTGTCGGCGGTATCATCTCAATTTCGGCTAAAAATTCGCTGATGTCGCGCATTTTATGACTGAAATGTTCCGCTTTCTCTGCGTAAGCGACATCGTTCTCTAAGAGTGCCTCGTACTCTTTAAGCGTTGCACCACAACCAGCAGAGTTGATGATAACAGCATCTAAATTCTCCGCTTCAAACGCATCAATATTCTGTTTGGCAAGGGCTGAAGCGACATCTCGTACACCGTTATGAAGGTGTAGCGCGCCGCAACAGGTCTGATTTCGTGGCGTAACGACTTCGCAACCGTTCTGTGCCAAAACCCGGATAGTCGCAACATTCGTCTCCGTAAAAACCTGGTTCATAATACACCCAGATATAAATCCGACGCGATATCGGGTTTCGCCTTCGGCGGGTGTAATATCGCGTATTGTATATTTCAGCAGCGGCGGTGGGATCTTCGGCAGTAACGATTCCATCTGACCGAGTTGTCCCATCAACTTCAGGATACCCGTTTTCTGGACAAACCATCGGATACCGAGGCGTTGGTAAAGCCACATCAACTCAAACATTAGGTCCAACCGTTCTTTATTGGGTAGAAGTTGTTTGAAGACGAGGTTCGTCCAAAATCGATAAGCTGCAGAGCGCGGTGCATTCTGTTCATAGATGGCACGCGCCTGTTCCAGTAGTTCCCCGAAATGGACACCTGAAGGACAGGCAGTTTCACATGCGCGGCAATCTAAACACCGGTAGATGTATTCTGACCATTCTTCGCTGAGTGGAATGGCATCCTCATCCTTGAAGGCACTCCCCATGAGGTAGAGTCTACCCCGTGGTGAATCCGTTTCTAAACCTAATTCTCGATAGGTTGGACAGGTGGGTAGGCAGAGTCCGCAATGCGTGCAAGCGTCCCACTTCTTCCAACTGAAAGCGTCTACGCCGATAAGTTGTTGTGTGTGTTGGTTGGACATAGTTAAATTTTTTACGATTTATGATGAATGGGTAACGACCCAAGCAATGAAAACAAAAAACAGCGCAATCAATACAATCACGGTTATAGTTAAGTAGACCGGATTTGATCTTCCCACAAAACTTTTGTTAATATTTTCGTCGCGACTGTCCCGAATTTTTCCTGCTAACAATTCCTTTTCAGTTTGTGTGATCGTCTTTTTTTCAACGGGGAGTTCCCTTGAAATCGATCGCCTCTTCTGCCGTTGTACTTTTTTGGTGGATCGGTATGTCTTAAGGCTAATACCTTTGAGTTTGTACATTATCTTCGCCCTCTTAATATTGTTTTGACATACTCCACAGCTAAAGCAGTGAGATTCTTAGGGAATCCTGTGCTTTTCTGTGTGGATTGTGGGGTTCCGACTTCGGATGAAGTCTGCGACGGTTGCTTGTGATAGTAAGTCTGACACCTTCTAACCCAAAGGTTGATGACAAAGGTTGATGACCCAACCTTAAAAACAACCTTGTGAGGTTCTTCTTGATGTGGATCTGGCATTTGTAGGGGGTTTCTGATGTTAAGTAGTTGTAACCCCCTCGTTAAGGCTCCCAGAACGATACCCTTGCAAGTCGAGTGTGACATGCGCATATCCGAGTGTTTTAAAGTGCGTGCTGATGTCGTGCCGCACGGTTTTTGAGAGTAATCTTGCAATCTCTTGCGCTTCTAACTCAATTCGGGCGAGGTCACCGTGGTGTCGGACACGGAATTGGCGAATCCCTAAATCGTAGAGAAATTGCTCGGCAGCATCCACCTGCCGTAGCAATTCACGGGTGATACGCATACCGTAAGGAAACCGCGATGACAAACAGGCAAACGCAGGTTTATCCCATGTTGGGAGTTCCCACGCCTTTGAAATCTCGCGAATCTCTGCTTTCGTCAAGTCCACATCAATCAAAGGGGCTTGGATACCCATCTTCTTTGCGGCATCCATTCCGGGGCGATGGTCGCCGACATCGTCTGGGATTGCGCCGTAGATGATCGTTCCTACGTCGTATTTTTCAGCGATGGGACGCAGTTTATCGAACAGTTCCGTCTTACAGAAAAAGCATCTATTGGTCGGGTTGCTTGCGTAACCCTCCAGGTCTAATTCCTGTGTGTTGACGGTTTCAAGACGGATCCCGATCTGTTTGGCGATAGCCTGCGCAGCTTTCATTTCTCGGATCGGATAGGAATCCGAGACAGCAGTCACAGCAAGCGCATTATCGCCTAATGCGTGTTGTGCTGCCTCTGCGAGAAATGTACTGTCAACGCCACCGGAAAAAGCGACGATAACCTTTTCATAAGCGCGCAAGCACGTATAGAGCCGGTCAAGCTTCGTCTGTAGGGTAGGTTCAAGTTTCTGTTTTAGCATACATTGCCTCCGCATATAGCGTGCGGGTTTCAAGTATCAAGCGGGTCGCTCAGCTTGCTGTATTCTCAGCAATTCGTCTTTCAGTAATTGCCGTTTTAATCCGCTAATCCGGTCAATAAAAAGCACGCCATTGAGATGATCAACTTCGTGTTGCAGCACACGTGCCAACAAGCCCTCGGCTTCAATGCTAACAGATCCGCGCAGCACATCAATTCCTTCAACGACAATCCGATCTGGACGTTTCACCTCTGCCGTCACATCAGGGATGCTGAGACATCCTTCGTCGGCGACAACCTCTCCCTCAGCACTCAGAATTTCCGGGTTAAATAGCGCCAAGGGTTCATAAGTTTCATCGTCATCTTCGCCTATGTCGACAATGATAAGTCTCTTCAAAACGCCGACTTGTGTTGCAGCGAGCCCGATACCGTTGCCTGTCGCGTACAGCGTCTCTAACATCTGCTCAGTGAGTTGGTGTTCTGCCTCCGTGATCTCTGCGACCGGTCCGGCTCTTTTGCGAAGGACCGGGTCACCGTAATAGCGAAGCTGCAAAGGAGCTGTTACACGCAGCACTATATCATCTTCGCTGCCCACGTCCGAGGCGGGCGTGTTCTTGGGCTTTCTTTTCCGTTTTGGCATGTATTAGGAGCGTCTCCCATTTTTGACAAAAATAACTTTTAATATGGTATCACTTATTGCAAATTCTGTCAAGCAAAAGTTTGTGTGCCTCCAGGGCTATTTAGTTTTCAGCTTTTTATCCATTTTGTTAGGCAAGTCGCGAATCGGAGTTCGCTCCTACAGGGGTATGTTGAGATTGAGTGTTCACTTTTATCGGAGAACTAAATGACCTTGTGTGTGCCCCAGAGTCATTCAGTTTTCGGTTTTTGGTTTCCGATTTTAGAAAAAGAGTCGCGACCGGGAGGTCGCTCCTACAGCGAGAGAGTCGGGGTTACAAACCTCTCCCACGAGAAGAACCAGCATCAAGGTGTCGGCATTAGATAGAGATGGAAACCTTCGCTACCAACGACTGAGCCGGTAAATTTGACTAAAAAGGAGAGATTGTGTTGCTCACGCAATTTGGCACCTAAAGCGCGATTCAATATAATTAGCACCTCTTTATTCGTTTGGGCACTCAGCGTTTTCGCTGCTTCAATGACGAGTTCATCGGGAGCCTCGTGGGTGCGTGCCTTATCCCACCTGACAAAAGAACCGAGTCGACTTCCACGCGGATAGTAAACTTGCTGAGGTTTCTCCAAATACCCAACGACAGTGCTGACAGCAAAATCACTTTCGCCAACCATCGGATGGTCTTGCATGCCTTGCGACTTGATATATTCGGCTGTCAATTTACCGTAAGAGAAAACATAGCGATGCTCCATTCTGATGGCTATAACGCCACCGATCGCATGGCAGACAAGCAGCAACGTTACAAGCACCGTCCCTGCCATATTTAAAACCCGATCTATTGTAGAATCCGTATCCTGTTGCTCAACTTTACCGAGATTGATCGCTGGACAGTCTCGGTAAATCCAACAGCACATCAGAAACGTAAGGAACAGGAAACCGTGATGTCGGATACCGCCGTGATATTTGACATAGAAAAACGCCAAGAGCCCCAATGTTGAGATGAGATAGGTAAGCAGCGCAGTCGGTCGTTTGAGAAATAACAGCGCACTCAAAAGCATCAGGAAATAGCAGAGCGGGATTTGGATGGTTTGGAAGAGCGGGTAGGTTGTGAGTAGATTTGAACCCCAAAAGCCGGATACAGGTCTCGTGACTGGGAGATACGCACGGGAAATCAG
>JAKZUG010000598.1:0-3459 GCA_047516705.1 Candidatus Poribacteria bacterium
AGATACAGAAAACGGTTTCCATACCGTCCTTGATTACATTCGCCAAAACGCCAACTCCCAGTTTGGAAAAGGCAGACTGTTCGAGCGGTTGATACAGAAATATTTTACAGAAGATCCTTTCTATAAGAAGCGTTTCTCGGCGGTCTATCTTTGGTCAGAATGGGCGGAACTCCGACAAGAATTCGATGGCGTTGATATAGGTATAGATCTTGTTGCAGAGGAACGCGATGGCGGATACTGTGCTATTCAGTGCAAGTGCTACGCAGAGAACACGCGGGTTTCAAAAGGAGACCTTGATAAATTCATCTTTGCTTCGGCGCGACAACCTTACACCTCCCGAATTTTCGTTGATACTGGCAGCGACTGGAGCGCGAACTTACATAGAGCCCTAGACGGGGTAGAACCCGCCTGTCAACGGATTAGTGCTGCCGATCTCGCCAGCCGTCCGGTTAAGTGGCCCGATCTCAGCCTTGAAGCCCCCGAGCAACTTGACTATCAACAAGAGCAATTCGCACTAAGAAAGCATCAAGAAGAAGCGTTTAATGATGTTGTCAATGGTTTCAAAGATGCCGACCGCGGTAAGATGATCATGGCGTGCGGAACAGGCAAGACTTTTACGGCACTCAGAATCGCTGAGGAAATCGCTGGTGTTGGTGGTAGGGTGTTATACCTCGTCCCTTCTATTGGACTCTTTTCACAAGCTATGCGGGAATGGGCAGAACAACAAGGAGTTTCGCATCGTTATATCGGTATCTGTTCTGATACAAAGGCAGGAAAAATGCACGAGGACGCGTCGATTCTGGAACTCGAAATCCCTGTCACTACAGACGCTACCGCAATCTCCGATGCACTGCAGAAAACTGATGAAAACAATATGAAGGTTGTTTTCTGCACCTATCACTCACTCCCTATCGTCGAAGCTGCACAAAATGTAGGAGCACCTCCTTTCGATATTATTCTCTGTGATGAAGCACACAGAACAACCGGCGTTGAACATCCTGATGATGAGACCTCTCCGTTCGTTCTCGTCCATGATAAGGAGCGGATTCGTGCTAAAAAACGCCTCTACATGACAGCAACCTCACGACTTTACACCGAGGGAGCGAAGGCAAAAGCAGCGCGCCACGATAGAGAAGTCTACTCTATGGATGATCCTGACACCTACGGAGAAGAATTTCACCGCCTCCCTTTCTCCAAAGCAGTCGATCAAGACCTCCTCTCCGATTACAAGGTAGTCTTACTCGCTATGTCTGAACAAGGTACCGACGCAGCTTTACAGACATATCGATCGTCTGGTGGCGGTGAGATTAACATTAACGATGCTACAAAAATTGTTGGCTGCTGGCGAGCATTACAGAATCCTGAAAGAAAGTATCCTGACGATCCGGAAATAAAACCCTTGACGCGTGCAATCGCATTCACGAACACCATCGCCGCCTCAAAAAACCTTAAAAAACATTGGAACGGCGTTATCGATAGCGCAATCCAACGCATGCCGGAGGATCAGCGACCTGACAATTTTACATGCGAAACCGATCACATTGATGGACAAGCGAATGCGCTTAATCGAAAAAGAAGTATCGAATGGCTCAAGGGCAACACAGACGGTGTTTGTCGTATCCTCTCAAATGCCCGATGCCTCTCCGAAGGAATAGATGTCCCCGCACTCGACGCAGTGATCTTCATGACCCCAAGGAATTCACACGTTGATATTGTTCAGGCAGTCGGACGCGTTATGCGCAAAGCAGAGGGCAAAGAATATGGCTACATCATCTTACCCATTGCAGTCCCCGCAGGTGCAGATCCAGCCCATATCTTAAACGACAATGAGCGTTTTGCTTCTGTATGGAATGTTCTACGCGCGCTCCGTTCGCATGACGACAGACTTAACGCTGAAATTAATAGAATCGATCTCAATACCGAAAAACCCGAACGGATTATCATTGGAGGGGAAGGATTTGACGGTGATGATGCGTCGTCTCCTTTGGGCGGTCAGCTGTTCTTACCTATGGACATTCCACCAGATGCTATCTTCGCCAAGATCGTCGAACGATGTGGCGACAGAAAATACTGGGAAAGCTGGGCAAAGGATGTCGCTGATATTTTCCGGCGAGTTGTCGGACGGATTGAAGGGCTATTGGATAGTCATGAAAATGGCCTTCTACGCGAATGGTTTGATGATTTCCATACGGAACTGAAAAGTTCAATCAATGACGCCATTACTCAGAGCAATGCCATTGATATGATGGCACAGCACATTTTAACACGTCCCGTTTTCGAGGCACTCTTCGATAATTACGACTTTGCTTCTGGTAATCCTGTTGCAGTCGCACTTGACAAACTCCAAGAGGATTTTGGAGAATTCGGACTTGAGGACGAAACGCGGGATTTGGGAGGTTTCTATGAAAGTGTCCGGATGCGCGCCCGCGGTATTGACAATACCGAAGGTAGACAGCGTGTCCTTTTAGAACTCTACGAGAAGTTCTTTGCCACTGCCCTGAAGAAGGACGCTGAGCGACTGGGCATCGTTTATACACCTGTAGAAGTTGTAGATTTCATCTTGCATAGTACCAATGAAGTACTACAAACTGAATTCGGCCGAACCCTCAGTGACGAGGGTATCCATATCCTCGATCCATTCACCGGTGCTGGCGTTTTTCTCGCTCGCCTCATTCAGTCTGGTCTTATTCAACCCTACGACCTCGAACGGAAATACCACAAGGAACTCCACGCAAACGAAATCGTTCTCCTCGCCTATTACATAGCTGCTGTCAATATTGAAGAAGCCTTCCGCGGACAGCGCGGAGAAAATAGTGTCTATGAACCGTTCGATGGCATTGTCTTGACAGACACCTTCAACCTCAATACAGGAAGAACGCCTTCCCAAAAAAGGTGGCTGCCGGACAATGACGAACGTGCCAAGAATCAACAGCAATTCCCAATCCAAGTCATCGTTGGCAATCCCCCATGGTCTGCCGGACAACGAAATGCAGCAGATGATAACCCAAATGTGGAGTACCCAGAACTTGAAAAGCGCATTAGCGAAACCTACGCTGAATACTATAAAGGCGCGAATATAAGACAAATCTATGACACATACAAGATGGCGATCCGTTGGGCCTCTGACAGGATTGATAAACAAGGGGTCATTGCCTTCGTCACCAACGGTTCATGGATTGACGGGAACGCCGATGTCGGGATTCGGGCACGTTTAGAAAAGGAGTTCAGTTCAATTTACGTTCTGCACCTAAGAGGAAATCAACGAACCCAAGGGGAACGTTCGCGTCGTGAGGGTGGAAAAGTTTTCGGTAGTGGTTCACGGGCACCAGTTGCTATCACAATCCTCGTCAAAAATCCCAATGCTACAAACGATGGTTGTCGCATTCATTACCGCGACATTGGCGATTATCTCACACGCGAGGAAAAACTCGAGGCACTAAGCAAAGCGGTGTCCATAAA
>JAKZUG010000599.1:0-9017 GCA_047516705.1 Candidatus Poribacteria bacterium
AAATACCTGTCCTCCTAACGTTCTCGGGAATGGTTTTCAGGAGTTGCCCGGTCTGCACTTCCCACAATCGGACTGTCTTGTCCCAACTTCCGCTCGCAAGCGTTGCACCGTCGATCGAATAAGAGAGAGAATGGACTCCCCTTTCATGTCCAGTGAGGGTTCTCAGGAGTTCTCCCGTCTGCACATTCCACAGACGAATTTGTCCATCCCAACTCCCACTGGCAAGCGTCTCTCCATCCGGCGAATACTTCACAGAACAAGCATAATCTGTATGCCCGGCGAGTGTTTTCAAAACTTCTCCAGTCTGTACATCTCGCAATGGAATCCTATTGTCCGCCATCTCACTGCTGGCAAGTGTTTTTCCATCCGGTGAAAATGTTACCGAATTTGCTAAAAATGTATGTCCACTGATAGTTTTCAAAAGTGCTCCAGTGTCAGCGCCCCAAAAACGGATCGTTCCATCATCACTCCGACTCGCAAGTGTTTTTCCATCCGGGGAATATATCACAGAGCGAACGGCACCCTGATGCCCCCTAACGGTTTTTAAAAGTTTACCCGTGGAAACCTGCCATAATCGGATTGTCTTGTCTCGACTTCCACTCACGAGTGTTGTGCCATCCGGAGAGTATACAGCAGAAGCAACACCAATCGTGTGCCCGATGAGTATCCCTTTGCGTTTTCCTGTGTGTACATCCCAAAGGTGAATTTCGCCGTTCCAACTCGCACTCGCAAGCGTTAGACTATCCGAGGAAATGGCAATGGAAGAGATTCTTGATGGATGCTCAGTAATGGTTCGCAAGAGTTTTCCGGTGTGTACATCCCATAAGTAAATCGTATTGTCTTCTCTACTCCCCGCACTTGCAAGCATTTTGCCATCACGTGAATATGCCAACAACTCGACGTATTCTGTGTGTCCTACGAGGGTATGCAGTAATTCATTGGTATCCGTATCCCACAATCTAACTGTGCCATCGTTACCCCCACTCGCAAGTGTTTCTCCGATTGGGCTGAATGCCAAAGCGTAGACCTGACGCGTGTGTCCTGCAAGTACATCTTTCTGATCCATTGTGTCTAGGTCCAACAAACGGACGATGCCGCCACTCGCAACAGCAAATGTCTTTCCATCAGGACTAAACGCCATGGCACCTACATCCCATTTATCTCCTGTGAGTAGGTCGAGTTCTTCACCTGTTCTTGTATCATAGATCCAAATACCGATTGAACTTGTGACGGCAAGTCGGGTACTATCTGGAAAATATACCAATTCTCTTATGCTGCCTTTCCCATAGCGGGCTATAGCCCCTTCAGGAAGGTGCCATTGGGTGTATTCTTCTTGGGCAGAACTGCTTGAGAATGACATCAGAAAGATGAAGGTTATCAGGATGGGAAGCGGATTCAGATTCTTCATAGTCAGTTTCCCTTAGTCAATTTTGGGTTGAATTTGTGTCAAATCCCATAACATCACTGTACAATCATCGCTTCCACTCGCAAGGATTTGTCCATCCGGACTAAACGCTACGGATCGAACCGGACGCCTATGTCCAGTGAGGGTTGCTATGTGCTTGCCTGTGGCTAAATCTGAGATATAGATATCCCCCCTCGCACTTCCACTCACAATTGTTTGTCCATCTGGACTGAATGTGATGGATAAGACACTGTCCGACTGTTCTGGAAAAGTGAACAATAATTCGCCAGAGGCAGCATCCCATAACCGGATTTTGCGGTCATCCCCACCACTCGCAAGCACCGATCCATTCGGTGAATAGGCGACAGCATTCACCCCCCACTTATGTCCTATAAGCTCTGTTTTAACTTTGCCTGTGCGGATATCCCAGAGTCGAATTATTTCTTCGTCAGTTGCAACAGCAAGGGTATGTCCGTCAGGGTTAAGCGAAATAGCACTGACACCGTTGTTTCGTTCTGATGCCGGGACGTTTCCGGTGATGGTTTGTAGAAGGTGTCCGGTTGGCACATGCCACAACCGGATTGTATTATCCCAACTTCCGCTCGCAAGGGTCGTACCGTCCATTGAATATGAGAGTGAAGGAACTCCCCGCTCATGCCCAGTGAGGGTCTTCAGGAGTTCTCCGGTCTGCGCGTTCCACAGACGAATTTGTCCATCCCAACCCCCACTTGCTAAGGTCTTTCCATCCGGCGAATACGCTACAGAACTAAGGTGAACTGTATGCCCGGCGAGTATTTTCAACAGTTCTCCAGTCTGTACATCTCGCAGGGCAATTGTATTACCCGCCATCTCACTACTGGCGAGTGTTCCGCCATCCGGTGAAAACGTCACCGCTCTTGCTAAAAACGTATGTCCACTGATAGTTTTCAAAAGTTCACCGGTGTCAGCATCCCAAAATCGTATTGTTCCGTCTTCACTTTTACTGGTAAGCGTTTTGCCATCTGGCGCATACATGAGAGAGCCAACACCTGCAGTATGCCCCGTAATCGTTTTTAAGAGTTCGCCTGTGTGAACATCCCACATATAGATGTTATTATGCGACCAACTTCCGCTGGTAAGTGTACCACCATCAGATGAATACATGAGAGAAGTAACGGACCTCATGTCGGTGGTAATCGTTTTTATGAGTTTACCAGTATTCACGTCCCACAAACGAATCTTGGAATCTCGTCCACCACTGGCGAGTGTCAGACCATCTGTGGAGTAGGCAATGCTGTAGATTCTATCCGGATGCTCGGTAATGGTTCTGAGGAGTTCTCCTGTTTGCACGTTCCATAAACAGATCGTATTATCTTCAAAACCGCCAGCACTCGCAAGCGTCTTTCCATCAGGTGAATATACCACGGACGCGACCCTGTCCGTATGTCCTATGAGTGTTCGTAGTGATTCACCGGTATTTACATCCCATAGTCTAACTGTGGTATCTCGACTGCCACTGGCAAGCATTTTTCCGGTTGGACTAAATGCCAGCGAGTAGACAGAAGACGTGTGTCCTGCAAGGACATCTCTCTGATTTCTCGTGTGTGGATCCAACAAACTGATGTTCTGGTCACTCGCAACAGCAAGTGTTTTTCCATCAGGACTAAACGCCATGGCACCTACATCCCATTTATCTCCTGTGAGTAGGTCGAGTTCTTCACCTGTTCTTGTATCATAGATCCAAATACCGATTGAACTTCTGACGGCAAGTCGGGTGCCATCTGGAAAATATGCCAATTCTCTTATGCTGCCTTTCCCATAGCGGGCTATAGCCCCTTCAGGGAGATGCCATCGGGTATATTCTTGCGCAGAACTGCTTAAGGATGACAGCAGAAGGATAAAGATTATCAGAATGGAAAGCGGGTTCAGGTTTTTCATCAGTTCTCCTGTAATTTCGATTTTCTGATCGCGGCCTCTTTCTTGTTGGATCAACCTCCCAGTCGCGACGCTCACTGACTGCTGATGGCTAACGGCTGATTGCTGAAAACCGACAACTGATAACTGAATGCTTTAATCAGTTTTGGAACGGAACCGTGTCATATCCCACAAAAGCACTGTCCCATCGGCGCTACCGCTGGCAAGCGTCCGCCCATCGGGAGAGTAGGCTACCGATAAAACGTAACCTGTATGACCAATCAAGCCCGACTTAGGTCGCTCAGTTTTGGTATCCCACAAGCGAACCATCATGTCCCAACTTGCGCTGGCGAGCGTGTCACCATCCGGAGCATACGCAACCGTTAAAACATACGTTGTGTGACCTCTGAGCATTTGTCTGTTCTGTCCGGTGTACGCATTCCACAAACCTATTGTCCTATCATCACAGGCACTGGCGAGTGTGCTGCCATCGGGACTGAAGGCGAGTCCTGTAATATCGTTACTATGTCCCTCAAGTGTTAGTTTATGTCTTCCTGTGCGTCCATCCCATAAACGGATCTCGTTTTTATTTCCGTCTCCGCTTGCAAGTGTTCTGCCATCTGGTGAAAACGCGACTGCCCTGACATCCCCTGTATGTCCTTTGAGGATATGCAAGGGATCGCCTATTTTCGCGTCCCACAAACGGAGGGTATCATCATTACTCCCACTCGCGAGCCTGCTGCCATCCGGCGAATAAGCCAACGCCACGACATAATCCCAATGGCCGCTCAGTGTCTGTTTGTGTTGCCCTGTTTCTGGGTCCCACAAGTGGATATTATTATCCCAACTGCCACTCGCAAGTGTGCTGCCATCGGGGCTAAAGGCGACAGCAGCAACCGTCCAACCATGTCCAGTGAGTGTGTTTTTATATTCGCCGGTTTCGGCATCCCACAAGTGGATCGTGTGTCTCGTATTTCCGCTCGCAATCGTCTTTCCATCCGGTGAAAACGCTACCGCCTTGACATCCGCCGTATGTCCAGCGATACTATTCTTCGCTTCCCACGTCTGTGTGTCCCACAAGCGAATTGTCCCATCCAGACTTCCACTCACGAGTGTCTCTCCATGAGGCGCGGATGCCACCGAGACGACAGGACCTGTGTGCTCCGTTAGTTTTCGCAAGAGTTTGCCGGTGTACGGATTCCACAGATGAATAGCGTTATCCCAACTCGCACTTACAATCGTCTCTCCATTTGGTGAAAAGACCACCGATGCAATATACCACGTGTGTCCGGTTAGGTGTTGTAGTTGTTCTCCAGTACGTGTGTCCCATACCCCAATTGTGCTATCGTCACAACCACTGACGAATGTTTGTCCATCTGGACTGAACGCGATAGAGGTTACGCTACGTTTGTGACCTGTCAAGGTTTTCAAAGGTTGACAGGTGTGTGCATCCCATAACCGAATTGTGCTATCCTCACTCCCACTCGCGAGCGTCTTGCCATCTGGACTGAAGGCGACTGTCCGTCCAACATCTGTATGTCCAGTGAGGGTTTTCTTGAGCCTTCTGATGCGAAGGCTCCACAAACGGACTGTATCATCTGAACCTGTACTTGCAAGTGTGTTACCATCTGGACTGAAAGCAACGGCTCTCACTCGGCTTGTGTGTCCTGCAAGGGTCGCCTTCCGCGTTCGCGTCTGTATATCCCACAGTCGAATTGTGGTATCGCTACTCCCACTGGCTAACGTTTGTCCATCCGGACTGAAAGCGACACAATAGACATTCCTTGTATGTCCCGTTATCAATGTCAATTCCGCGCCAGTGTCTATGTCATATAGCCAAATCCCGATGCTGCTCGCCACTGCGATCGTGTTGCCATCAGGTGAATATTTAATCTCATTGATCTTACCTTTCCCCAAACGCGCGATGGCACCTTGCGGCAGCTGCCATCGAACATAGTTTTGCGCAGAACCATTGGATTGGAAGAAGCCAGCGGTTAACAAGAGGATAAGGGTAGCGTTAAAAAATCTCACTGTTTTCATCGTTTTTTTTTCACCTATCGGTTGTCTCGCGTGACGAACAACTTTGGTAATGGTGACACATTTATATAGTCTCCATCGTTCTATCATCTTTTTCAAAGCCTATTTTCGACCAGCGGGAGTTTGCGCCTGTTCTGGCGTGCTACCAGATGTGTCTTGTAAAACATGAAGTAGGTGTGTTATCTTGAGTCCCGTAGGGTTTATTTGCTTGGGTATTTCTTCAGCATGTTTATAGAAACGTACTCAAAAGAAAATCCAACCCTGTAAGGATGGCGTTTTTGACACTTAAAGTTTAGCACACATCTGTGTTGCTATCAAGCAATCTCGTATTTTTCTTAGGGGCATTTAGTTCTCTTGTATGAGGGATCTCCGAATCGCGATATATCCCTTTAGGAGTGAGCTGTGCTCGCGATCTTCCGAGCAAAATAGTTAAAAATCCCAAAACTAAATAGCCCTATATTTTTCTCAGAGACGTTTAGTTTTCGATTTTTCGGTCCGGTTTTCACCCAGGCCCGGTGGGTGCGGTTTTGCGGCGTACTCGCCCAAATGCGATCTGCATTCCTAACCGCACCATAGGTGTCAATTTAGGGTTTCCGTGGTACCGTAGGTTGGGTAGAACGGCGTTGAAAAGTCGGATGTCGGTATTCCAAACACACCTCAAAGTCAATATCCTACCATATATATTCAAGAACCCAGTGAAACCCAACTTAACGCCGTCAGAGTCCACGGAACTTCAAAGCAAAAGAGTTGGGGTTCACTGAGTCTCTGTTTGACGTAGCATGTATGGAAAAACATCATTTTTCGACAGTGTTGCCTAACTAATGGTACGGATATACGCAAATTCCCCCTGATAAGGGGGATTTAAGGGTTTCTTCTAAAACGAACAAGGAAACCAAACCATTATCTGGATAATACTCTCCATTTTTCTATGATTTTTCACGATTTTGATGGCATCCGTACGAGAAATTCAGAAGTTATCTCGTAGTTGACGATTTTGTTTCTACACATCAATTGCTCAAGTCGAGTTGATCACTTAGCTCCATTAAACGTTTATTTATGGCTGTTTTATCAATTCGGTTTCCATCCACAAATTCTTGATATTCCGGCAACAATCCATCTGGGACCATTATGCGGGAGTTAGCTTCTCGTAACGCTAATAGCCCCATAAAGATTTGCATCTCCCGTGAATAGTCTGGTATGAAGTCGTTTAGTGCTTGGCGGAGTTCGCCTTCTGTGAAGGTATCGCGACCATTGCGTTTCGCGATGTTATTTGCACGTTGAACAATCAAGAGCAGATCTCGCCAAGTCAACCCGTCTGTTTCTGCACCTCCGACAAGTGCCTGGAAATCGATATTTCCTGATGTTTGCCCTTGACAGAAAATTTTCAAAATTTCTACTCTGCCACCACCTATAGGTGGTAGCATGATCAATTTGGTGTCGAAAATACCGTGCCGTCGAAAGATTGGCGGCATTAAGTCTGGTCGCTGTGATGCGCCTACCCATATCACTCTACCGTGCAACGACATATCACTCATAGCATTCACGAGGGCTCGAGGAAACTTTCGCTCGTGGCCCTGTAGATTCATTGTGGTATGTGGCGATGTCTGTTCAATTTCATCCATAAAGACGATTGTTGGGGCAATTCCGCGGATAAAATTGAGTCCCGCATTCAGGTTCCGTTCATAACTGTTTCCGTTTTCATTAATATTTATTGTTACTTCACCTACCTGATTGGCATAGCGGAGTTGGACGAAAGTCATGTTAGCCTCGCCAGCGAGTATCCTTGCAGCGTGTGCTTTGTTGGTTCCAGGTGGACCGAGGAAAAGCATGCCCCGCGGCACACGCCTTAGATCTCGATTTTTCATACCATCTGCAATATCACGGATTATTCGCATTACATACCAACCGTCGTCAGAAGGGCCCGTGTAAGTTTCACCGAGTTCAAGAACGCCTTGGCTGAAGGTCTTGATACTCTCACGCCGGTATCTGACCAACGGTTCACCGCCTGTTTTCCGTTGTGCAGATTCTGCCTGTTGCACAACATCGTGAACACCGAGTAGGTTTAGCCCAATTGTTTCTTGTGCCAAGGCTTCCCTCTCACTATTATTCCCCAAGGTTTTACGCATCTGTGACGAACCATCCGAGATGTCATGCAGATTTTCAATAAATCTTAGGCGTTCGTCATAGTTCGGAAACGGAATTTCTATCATAGGAATCTCAGGATTCACGGTGAAGTTCGGGTGTACGTCAGATATATTGTGAGTGACGAGCAGGACGACATGCTTACGCCTTCGGATATCAAGGTCAGATGCCCAATATAGGATTTGATTAAACAAAAGTTGTACCTCATCTCCAGTAACTTCACTCAGCGACGGATCGTTCGGCGTGAGCATCTCCAGAAAATTGATAACCAACCCGATTTTTGTTCTTCCTTGCCGCAAGAGACGGTTTAATTTTTTCCGTAACTCCATAGAAGGCGAAGGGTCCAGCATCACGAATGGATCTTCATGTTCTTTATCAAACGCTAAATCGGCATTAATTCTTCGACGTACAAGCTGCAGATCTACTTCCTGTTCGGCAAGATTAACGTCTTCAACCTCTCTAAAGCACTGCAAAGTCTGAAGCCATGTCGCTATACTTTGGAAATGAAAAACACCGGTTTTGTTGTATTGGGGGAAAATCCTGAGCGCTTTCTGTGTGTTTCGCCATTGATCGACTTTTGGGAAATGAATTCCTTCCGATGTATTGTATCCGAGAACGAGTTGGCAGCCTAATATATTGAGCTGCGCCATGAGATAGTCCGTAGTGGACAAGTAGCCGTAAACATCGTCGTATAGCAGATCATTTACATTAAAATGGAGCAGAAATTGGTGGGCAGAGCCTGCATCATAGTGTTTTTTGACTTCATCCCAAAACATTTTTTCTCCTTTTTCTTCGCGGTTTAGTGTGAAATTTTTGTGAGCAGACGCGCCCGAGTGGTTTGGCCATCTTTAAGCAGACAGCCACGTTAGCACAGTCTCTTTCAAGAAATTTGTTTGAGAAAGACAATTTTAGAGCAGATGACTAAAAACTTCGTATCACCACAGATGAAATAAAATTCCCATTGGATATCAATTCCATCAGGGGTAGGCATAATAAGTGTGCCTGTAATTCCCCATGTTGGGCCTTCTTTTTGACCATGATCCTCCAGCGGCGATGAGATTTCAAATGATTTGACATCTTTAAATTCAACTTGAACGAGCTGTTTCTGTTCTTTTTTATAAGGATCGGTGTTGACAGTGAGAATAATTGTCTTATCAGCGTTTTTGATCCCGGTAGACGCACCATCGTCATTTAAGGCTTTGTAATTTTCAAACTTAATTTCAATCCCGGCAACGTGATCATCATGAAAATGATTAAAATGTTTTAGGGCTTCATCAACTTCTTTGATATTAGTGGCTTCAAACCTGTCATCCATCATATACCTCTCGGTTGTTTTTTGAAAATCTGGTCGTTAGTTTTCAGGATTCGCTTCTGTTACGCGCGACTCCAGTCGTCTACCGGAATTGCGTAAGGGATTCACGAGAGTGTTTAACGCGATTTCGTTTTCTGATGCCAACTCGCGGAAGTAGGCACTTCGATAGCAGCAAAAAGCAGCCCCAGCGGGGCAACATGTATATAGAAAAATTTGGGTTAGATGGAT
>JAKZUG010000600.1:0-14395 GCA_047516705.1 Candidatus Poribacteria bacterium
CCGTATGTGCTTTTGAGTGCTCCTTCAAACGAGGGGTGCATATATTCTACAGGCTGCAGCCCATTCT
This sequence comes from Candidatus Poribacteria bacterium, assembly GCA_047516705.1. Lineage (GTDB taxonomy): Bacteria > Poribacteria > WGA-4E > WGA-4E > WGA-3G > WGA-3G. Next base: position 68 of record JAKZUG010000600.1, read on the forward strand.
TCCGATCTATGTAGTTTTGCATGCCCCCACTTTCTATCGGACCCGGACGATAGAGTGCGGCAATCGCGGAGAACTCCTCAAAGTTATCCGGTTTGAGTTGAGTAACAACTCGATACATACCGGGAGAGGCTTCCAACTGGAACAAACCAGCGGTGAGTCCATTGCCGATTAGCGAATACGTTTGTTTATCGTCAAATGGAATCTCCTCTAACTTGATCTCAATGTCATGGTTCGCCTTAATCATCTGAAGGCAGTCATAAGTCTCGGTAAGACTTCGCAAGCCGAGGGAATCGAATTTGACGACACCGACATCTTCAACGATTTTACCTTCAAACTGCGTCGCGACTTGGTCATGTTTATCCTTGAACAGCGGGACGTAGTTTGTCAACGGACCATCTGAGACAACGATTGCGGAGGCATGACATGAGACGTGCCGTTTCATACCCTCCACCGCTTTGCTAAGCTCAATCAATTCCCTATTTTCATGGAGTTCGGCGAGTGTCTGAAATTCAGGTACCTGTTCCAAGACCTCATCAAGCGTGATGCCGGGAAAGGGCGGAATTAACGCCGTCAATTTTTCGACATCTTTGAGAGGCACGTCAAGTGCGCGACCGACATCCTTAATGGCGGCTTTCGCACCTAATGTCGCAAAGGTCGCAACCTTGCCGACGGAATCTGCGCCATATTTTTTCGCCAAGTACTCAATCACAGGTTCACGGGCGCGGTCGGCGAAATCGATATCGATATCCGGAGGGTTGAGACGTTCAAGGTTTAAAAACCGTTCAAACAGACAGCCGTAATCCATTGGATTGAAACCAATCACATCAAGTGCATACAACACCAGGCTGCTGGCAGCAGAACCGCGTGCAGAAAGCGGGTACCCCTGTTTGTGGGCGTAGTTGACGTAATCTCCCACAATCAGAAAATAGTTGGCATACCCCGACTGTTTGATTATATCCAGTTCATAATCAATCCGCTGTCGGATCGGTTCGGAGAGTTCACCATACTTTTCTCGCAAGCCTTGGTAACAGAGTTCTCTCAGATAACTGTCGTGTGTGTGTCCTTCAGAAATCTCATATTTCGGCATCGGATCTCGGTGATAGTCGAGTTCAAGATTGCACCGATTCGCAATTTCAAGCGTGTTGCTGATAGCTTCCGGTGGATAATCCTTCAGTGCCTCGCGCATTTCATCAACACTTTTAAAGTAGAAGTGGTTGTCAAACCGCGGACGCTCTTGGTCATTGACAGTCCGCTTCGTCTGGATACAGAGGAGGACATCGTGCATCCGGTGATCGGATTTGTGGAGGTAGTGGCAATCGTTTGTACCGACGAGTGGGAGATTGAACTCCTTCGCCAACTCGACCATCACTGGGTATGCCTCAAGCTCCTTGTCGATGTAGTGGTTTTGTATCTCAACGTAGAGGTTGTGTTTCCCCATTATCTCCATGAGCGTTTTGAAGTTCTGAACGGCTTCGTCTCGCTGATTTGCGCAGAGGAGTTGCGGGACCTGTCCTTGGATACACCCCGTCAGTGCGATAATTCCGTCACGGTGCTCGCGTAAGAGCTCCATGTCAATGCGCGGCTTACGATTGAACCCTTCCGTATATCCAAGTGATACCAATTCCAAGAGATTCTGGTAGCCGGTTGCATCCTCAGCAAGCAGCGTAAGGTGATAGGGACCGCCCTGTTCCTGCTCACGTGTCTTTCGGCTGCCGGGTGCGACATACACCTCACAACCGACGATTGGGTTGACACCTGCCTTTGTCGCTTTATCGTATAGTTCCCATGCACCGAACATATTGCCATGATCGGTGAGTGCGACAGCAGGAACGCTATGCTCGACTGCCCAATCCACCATATCTGGGATACGGCACGCACCGTCGAGCATGCTATACTCACTATGGTTATGTAGATGAACAAATTCAGAACCGGTTGTGGAAGGAATGTGAGTGCCGCCGCCAGGAGAGGTGCCACGCCGCTGCGTAGAGGGTGTGGTAGCAGGTTCGCTTTGTGTTTCAATCCCTGTTGCGAGGATAGTGACAATAACTGTGTCATCAGGTTCAGGGGCATCGTCTCTGTAGACCAGTCCAAAGAGAATTTGTGCGTCGAATGCCTCGTCTTGGAGCACCTTCATCGCCGCTTCCAACTCATTCATCATGAAGTCTGGCGGGGCACTAATTCTGGTAATCAGTCCAGCCGCGCTCCCAATGCTTTTCCCGTCCAACAGTGGTGAGGCGACAGCGTTTTCCATAGCGATTCGCGCCCGATTTTCACCCTTTGCTTGTCCTACACCCATCAACACCGTGCCAGCATTCTGCATGATGCTCTCTACATCGGCGAAGTCAATGTTAATTTCGCCTGACTCCACAATAATATCGGAAACGGTTTTAACACCGAGTAACACGGTTTCATCGCTCATGCGGAACGCTGTGCTCGTCGGGAGCTCCGCATCCACGGTATCAAGGAGTCGCTGATTCGGCACCACGATGACGGCATCGGTATTCTCTCGTAGTTCATGAAGCCCGTATTCTGTTTGTTCGGTGCAGCGTTGCCCCTCATAATCAAATGGACGTGTCACAACACCTATTGTTAAAGCCCCATGTTCTCGAGCCAGGGATGCAATTAAGGGGGCGGCACCTGTCCCGGTTCCGCCGCCCATGCCTGCTGTAACGAAAACCATAGATGCTTCTGCAACGGCGGCGTTGAGCGTTTCCAGATCTTCTTCAGCCGCCCTTCTGCCTACCTCCGGACTCCCATCTGTGCCAAATCCTTGTGTGGTATCAGCACCGATCTGCACCTGCGTCGCTCCATGGCATGTGCGGAGTGCCTCAAGGTCAGTATTCACAGCGTAAACTTCAACGCCTTTCAAACCGGATGCAATCATCTGTTTGACAATGTTGCCACCCGCGTCACCTACACCGAAAACCTTAATTTTGTCTCGTGTCGGTTTGGATACCTCTTTTTTATGCGCCATAGTTGTTCCCCTCTTAACCTCTTCGACACCAAATTCCTCGCGCAAAAGTGCTCGAATTTGGCTGAGTCTTGTTTTGACGGTCCCGTCCGCCAAGTTGAGTTCCTCTGCAATCTCTTTGACAGTCCACATCTCTAAGTAGTACAATACCGCGACAGCGCGGACCCTCTCTGGGAGGTGGTGTACTGCTTCTGTTACAGCCGCGCGAAGTTCTGTCTCTCGAAAACGGGCAAGCACATCCCGATCAATAGTCTCAGCAAGTTTCTCTGCGCTCTGAAGGATCTCACTTCTGGCACGCGAGTTGGTAGTGTAATACCTTCTGCAAGTGGTATACGCTATCTTTCGGAGCCAGGCACCGAAGCTGCGAACTTCTCGTAAGCCGCCGATGTTTTCCCAGACAGCTACCCAAATGTCTTGAAAGATCTCTTCAGCATCGCGGATCTGGCGGGAGTTAAAGACAACCAGTTGCCAAATTCTGGAGCTGTGACGAGCTGCGAGTTGTGCAAATGCCGCTTCATCTCCATCTCGCACGAGCTGAATGAGTTCTTCATCTGTCAAGTCTGTGTAAGTTGATGAATCATATCGCATAGATAAATTCCTAATAAGATTTCGCCAATTAGACTGTAGTTATAAAGAGGAGAATTTTTGGGGAAAGGGTTTAAAAAAATGCAAACAGTCGTTTTTTTTGCACTATCGCCTTCGTGATGCCATGTCAAAACCGACCGCTGCAACAAGCACTACGCCTTTAATAATATCCTGCCATGAGGCATCCATATTTGCCATGCTCATTCCGTTGTTGAGGCTTTCCATGACGAACGCGCCTAAAATCGCACCGAAGATGCTCCCGCGCCCACCCATTAGACTGGCACCCCCGATAACACACGCGGCGATGGTATCTAACTCCAACAATCGTCCGGCTTCTGGACTGGCACTCCCGACACGCGCTGTCATGACGACACCGGCAATTGCCATCAAGGCACCCATTGTCGCAAACACCCGCAACGTAATGCCACGCACGTTGACTCCAGAGAGGTAAGCCGCTTCCGCGTTCCCACCGACTGCATAGACATAACGTCCAAAACGGGTGTGATTCGCAATGAAATGAAACACGAACGCCAATCCGAAAAGAATGCACACCGGAAACGGAACCCCTTTGTGGGTATTCATCACTGCAATGAAGGCGACAATCAGTGCAGATGTTCCGACTATCTTCAATAGGAACATGTGCAAAGATGCTTGTTCCGTGCCGTATTGCAGCCGTTCGACGCGCTGTCGGTAAAATCGGTAGCCACTGATGCCGAGTCCTATAACCATGAGTCCCCATCCGAATGTCGGCGAGAGGTAGGCGTTGCCAATTGCTTTGAGCCAATTGTCTGGGAGCAGGATGGTCTCACCTTTGGTAAATGCCAGCATCAAGCCGCGATACGCCAAAAAGCCGCCTAATGTGACGATAAAAGCCGGGATTCGCTGATACGCCACAAGATAGCCCTGCATCAACCCCATCAGGATACCGATGCAGATAACGACGAAGAGCGTCACGATAATCGGTTGCCCCCACCACACGTGCACAATCGCTGCGATCGCACCGAGTAAACCGGCACCATAGCCGACAGATAAATCAATGTTCGCAGAGACGATGACCAAGGTCATACCGACAGCGAGAATGGCTGTGACTGCCGCTTGGCGGGAGAGATTCGACAGATTCCGAGTACTGAGAAAGGTGCCGCTGGTCAGCAGTGTGAAAATCACCCAGACACAGGCAAGCGCAAGCACCATTGCATACATACGGAGATTTAGATGCTTCATTTTTTTAATAATTGGGTTTTTGCTCCGATTTTTCCCCCCTTCCCAGTAACGGGTGGGGCCCCTGTCAAAATCGGGTTTTCGATGAATTTGAAGCGGTTGGTCACGATTAAGTTGTTTAAGAGTGATTCAAGCAGACAATAACAGTAGCCTGCGGATATTAAGAGGAGATCTTTATTTAGGAGGTGTTGTTTTCATGCCTGTTTCCGGTTAAAAGACTAAAATTCCTTGTTGTTATTTTACCGATTGCCTCTACAGAGGTGTCGCGGAGTTCTGCAATCTTCTCGGCCACAGCGCGGACGTATGCCGGTTCATTCCGTTTGCCACGTCGAAATTGCGGTGCCAACCACGGACAATCTGTCTCTATCAGCAGACGATCTTCAGGCACCTCTCGCGCCACCGCTTGAACATCCGCTGCGTTTTTATAGGTTACAATGCCACCGATGCCGATGTGGAATCCTATCGCAAGGCTCCTGTGCATCAATTCAACATCGCCGGTAAAGCAATGCAATACGCCTCGGATTTTCCCTTGCCGCGCTTCTAAAATGGGCAAGATGTCCATATAGGCATCGCGGTTGTGGATGACGATCGGCATCTGCATCTCTTCAGCGAGGTCCAACTGTTTTTCAAACGCATCTTTTTGCACTGGACGCGGCGAGAGATTGCGGTAGTAGTCTAATCCCATTTCACCGAGTGCGATCACTTTTGGATGTGCGGCGAGTTCGCGAAAGGTTTTTATCACATCCGGTGTTAGATCTTTTGCATCGTGCGGATGCATCCCGACGGTGGCATAGATGTGCGAATGTTTCTCCGCCAATTCCACTGCGCCGAGGCTGGTTTCCATATCAAATCCGATAACCAAGATATTGGAAACCTCGGCTTCGTGTGCACGTTTTAGGACCGCATCTCGGTCATGATTGAATTGGGAAAGTTGAATATGTGCGTGTGAATCAATAAACATTTCGGTCCCTAATTCCAGTAGGTGCCTCTTCCCAGTAACGGGCGGGAACCCCGGTTTGTAACCGCACCGGATTTGAAAGGGAGGCTAAAACTCAAAAAAATTACATTAACGGCGTTCGGATAACTGTTTCAAGCGTATGTGCGCGAGGTGGCTGTGTCACGAGAAACAGGATCAGATCCGCAACATCCTCTGGAAGCGTCAGATGCTCGATCACATCGTCCGGGTGGTTATCGCGGCGCATCTTGGTATCGACTGGTCCCGGGCAGACAACCGAGGCTTTCACACCGTGTGGTCTTCCCTCATTGTTCGTCGTTTCGGTGAAACCGATAACGGCGAATTTGGAGGCACAATACGCACCGCCGTTGACGTGTCCAAATTTGCCAGAGACCGAGGAGACGTTAACGATGTGCCCGGACTTCTGCTCGCACATGTGGCTGAAGACAGCTTGTGTGCCGAGAAACACACCTTTGAGGTTGACCGCCATTGTCAAATCCCAATCCTCTTCTCGAATCTTCGGAATCGGGTTGTGGAGTGCCACGCCTGCGTTGTTGACGAGAATGTCCACCTTGCCGAAGGTATCAAGCGTTCGGGCAACCATAGCATCAACATCAGTTTTCAACTGAATATCGGTTGTGATAGCGAGTGCGCGTCTGCCGAGTTGTGTCACCTCTTTAGCGACAGCGGCTATCTCGATGTCAGTTCGTGCGGCGAGAACAATGTCTGCACCTTCTTCAGCAAATGCGATAGCGGTTGCGCGACCGATGCCACGCCCACCACCTGTAATAATCGCAATACGGTTTTCAAGTTTCACGGGTTTTCCTCAAGGTAGTAGGCACACGCCGTGTGCCGTTTACAGTGTTCTACGATATTTGATACGCCGCGAGTTTCTGTTTATCGAACAGAATACCGTGCCCCGGGCGGTCCGGTGGTGAAAAGTGACCGTCTCTGAGCGTCAACGTATCCTCAAGCACCGGATCAAGTGAAGGTATATATTCCACAAAGAGCGAATGTGGCACCGCGGCAGAGAGATGCACATGCAAGTCCATCAAGAAGTGTGGGGAGACAGAGAGTCCAAAACATTCCGCGGTGTGTGCGACCTTCATCCATTCGGAGATACCGCCGACGCGCACAGCATCTGGTTGTAGAATGTCCACTGCGCCTTGTGCGATGTACTCCTTAAAGACATACTTATTGTAAATCGTCTCGCCGATAGCAATAGGGATCGTGGTTTTCTCGCGCAGCGTCACATGGCCATCCACATCATCTGCCTCGATGGGTTCTTCAAACCAGAAGAGGTCTGCCTCTTCAACCCGACATGCGAGTTGAATGGCTTCGCGTGCGTTCCACTTCATATTGGCATCAATCATGAGGTAAGGCTCTTGCCCAATTGCTTTTCTGACAGCGAAGATTCGTGCCACATCTTCATAAAGGCTGTCACGCCCGACTTTAATCTTGATGCCTTTGAAGCCTTGCGCCACAAATTCCACGGATTGTCTGACGAGCTCGTCCTCGGAGAGATGGAGCCAACCGCCATCTGTGTTGTAGACCGGAACAGCGGATCTCGCGCCACCGAGGAGTTGGTAGAGCGGCAACTCAGCGCGCTTTGCCATGAGATCCCAGAGCGCGATATCCACCGCCGCCATGCCTAAACCGACGATACCGCCTCTGCCGACCCAGTGTGTCTCCATCCACATCCGATTCCAGATCCGGTCGATGTTGGCGGCATCCTCCTCAAGGAGGATAGGCGTGAGATAGGCATCCATAATCTGTTTGATCGCTTCCCCACCTTTGCCGATAGTATAGGAGAACCCAGTGCCAACAACGCCGTCTGCATCTTCAATCTCGATGAAAGGGAACTCCATAGAGACAAAGGCTTGGATGGCATCAACGCGTTCAACTTGAGGCGGGATGTCGTAAAGAGATGTACGAACTGCTTTAATTTTCATCGGAAGGTGCCTACTCTTTTAAGTTTTCGATCATCGCCAGCAATTTCTCGATACAGATACGCGAGGCTTCCTCACCGGCTTCAGAGAAGGCTTGTCCACCCGGTCTGTTGAGAATGGCATCGTCAATTTTGAGTGAGGGTCGCCAGTGTGTTTCGAGGCAGAGATGCCCTTCATACCCGTCATCAATAAAGGCTTGCAGCTGCCCTTGCCAGTCGATAACGCCGTCTCCGACGGGAACGGATTCCATTTCACCGGTATCGGGATTCGCACCCGCATCTTTGAGGTGCGCGTGGATCATCGTCGGTTTCATGCGGTTGTAGGCATCAGGGTATGGGGTTTCACCACCCTTTGCGTGCGCTTCGTTGGCAGGATCCCAGATACCACGGATATTAGGAGAATCAATCTGCTCAATAAATTCCGCTGTGAGTTTGGCGGTGCGGAGCGAAGTGGTAGATTCATTTTCCATGCCGAGCACAATGCCCTCGCCATCTATCATCCTGCGCGGCTCGTCGTAAGAGGCTATAATTTCGTCCCAACGTTCCTCGGTTTCGCCGGTGTCCCAAAAGACGAAAGTGCGGATGAGATTGGTATCAAACGCTTTTGCTGTGCGGATGCACCCTTTGAGTATATCAAGGTGTTCTTTCCGTTCTTCAGTGTTGTCCATATCGCATTTAAAAAACGGGGATGCAACGCCGATAATCTCGATATCGGTACCGTCAAGTAGGCGTTTCATCTCGTCGATGTCGGCTTCGGTGAGTTCGTGCGGGAGTTTATCCCAGACAGAGCGAATTTCGATGGAGTGTAGGTTGAAATCTTTGACAAAATTGACAACGGTGGCGAAGTCCTGCGAGACCTCGTCGCCGATAACGCCGAGTTTAAACATAGTTGTGTCTCCTTTGGAATTTTTATGACATGTTAGCACAGCGCGGCGTTAATAGCAAGCAGGATTTTATTTGCTTTCGATTTTCCTTTGACTGCTTATCTTCAATGCGTTATTATGTTAACGACTACAGGTAACAACGTATTTGAATACTTCAGAATCTATTTTGAGGACAGGCAATGAAAATAAGGCGTGTAACAGATACTGAAAGTCAACGCGATTTGAAACTTTTTTGTCTCTATAGTGTATTATTATAAACAGTATAGTAAACATCTAAAGCCTACATGATTTCGACACCTTACTGATTCAAGCACGGCAACATCTCTAAAAGCATTTAATTCCCAGATGAATAGTGCGTCAGCACCCGGAGGATATCATGAAACAATGGAATTGGACAACAGCATTACTGAGTACCCTGATAATATTCGGCATGTTCGGCGGCACCGCTTTCACCGAAACCCTGCAACCTATAACTTCCATGGACCAAGAGGTCACACAAGGGGCATTACGCGTTGAGGTTGACGAACAGATTGTCGAATGTCCACTAAAACACACCGATGTAAAGGCAGACATCGCAGGTTTTATTGCCCGCGTCACCGTAACCCAAACCTTCCACAACCCTTATGACGAAAAAATTGAAGCAGTCTACGTCTTTCCGCTCCCACATACTGCAGCCATAGATGATATGACAATGACCGTTGGGGACCGTCGGATTGTCGGGCTGATCAAACGCCGTGCTGAGGCGCAAGCCCTTTACCAAGAAGCGATCCAGCAGGGAAAAACAGCGAGTCTGCTGGAACAGGAACGTCCCAATATCTTCACACAGTCGGTTGGTAACATTCAGCCACACGATGAGGTTCGCATCGAAATCTCCTACGTTGATGTGCTTGATTACGACATGGGCATTTATGAATTCCACTTTCCGATGGTGGTAGGTCCCCGATACATTCCCGGCACTCCAATCTCCAAAATGCCGGAGTTACCAAATGAATTAAAAGGGAAAGTTGGCGAATCCGAGGCACCCTTGGATGCTCCGTTGGACGGTGCTGACCCGTCAGGGACAGGGGTAGCACCAGACACAGATCGTGTGCCGGATGCGTCGCGTATTACACCACCGGTGCTCAAGCCCGGCTACCGCACAGCACACGACATCAGCCTCTCGGTATCGCTTGATGCTGGGGTTCCGATTCAGGATATCCAGATTGTCAATCACACGGCGGAGGTGGACCGTATTGAAGCGTCAGGTGCTACCGCAGTGCTTTCACCCGCTGACTCAATACCGAACAAGGATTTTGTGATGAAATACGCCGTTGTCGGCGAAAAGCCAGAGATGGCAGTTTTAGCACATTCCAACGGACCCGAGCAGGGCTACTTCATGCTTATGATCCAGCCCAAACTTGATGCGGAACTTGCCGAAGCACCACCCCGCGAAATTGTCTTTCTCGTTGACGTTTCAGGTTCAATGCGCGGAGAACCAACCCAAAAAGTGAAAGAGACGATGCACCACTTCCTCCGACTCACCAAACCGAAGGATACCGTGCAGGTCATCACTTTCGCAAGTCAGGCAGCTAAACTATTTGAAAAATCAGTGCCAGCGACCCAAGCAAACATTGAACACGCCCTCAATTTTACACAACAGATACGAGGCGGTGGCGGGACGGAGATGCTCAACGCCATTAAGTTGGTGCTCAACGAACCTGTTGACCCAGAACGTGTCCGTATCGTCGTCATGCTCACCGATGGCTACATCGGTAACGAAGGGGCAATCATCGCTGAGATTGACAGAAGGGCCGGAGATCAGATCCGTTTTTCGGCTATCGGTATCGGCACATCGCCGAACCGTTACCTGATTGACGGTGTGGCAAAACATGGCGGCGGGCTGGCAGACGTGATAGAACTCAACACCGACCCCGGACCACTTGTCGCGCAGATCGCTGAGCGTATCCATCGCGCACAACTCGCCAAAATCCAGATTGATTGGAACGAACTTTCTGTCTACGAGACCTATCCGCGGCGAATTCCTGAGCTTTGGCCAGGCCGCCCCGTCATTATGTTTGGACGCTATGCGGCAGGCGGTAGTAAAGAAATTCGACTATCTGGCAGCGCAGAGGGTAAACCGCTAAAATATAAGCTACATGTGACACTTCCCGACGCGCAACCGGCACACGATGTTTTGTCAAAAGTTTGGGCGCGCAAGAAAATCGAAGACCTCTCTGCACAGCTGCATACTGCTGATGTACCGGAAGTCATTGCGGAAATCACCGATATTGCGCTCACCTATCGGTTGATGACCCAATACACGAGTTTTGTCGCCGTAGATGAGAAAGATATGCAACCTATAAATCAAGAAGCGAAAGCACCTCGGCAAGTTGTAGTACCTGTGCCTTTACCGGAAGGCACCGATTTCAGTGGGTTCTACAATGCCCCGGTCCTCAAGGTCTCCGCCACCCGCGCAATGAGCAGGCAACAACTAAGTACAGCCCGGGTTGTTTCGTCACCTAAGCAAAACAGTGCGGATAGAGGTCCGTCTCTTGAGGCGTTACAGGTAGATGCAAGCCCTCAAGCACCTGAAATACTCTCCGAAGTAGAGAGAAACCCTATGCAACCGGAATTTTTAAGAAGATCTTTGATCGTACCGTCTTGGCAGCTTTTGGCAGGTGCAATTGATGGTAAAGTTGACAAAGAAGCCCTCACGACGCTCCAGAAGGCTTGGGAAGATCCGCTGCTCGAAACAGTTATCACAAGTGGAAATCAGTACATTGCCGTCCGTTCTGCATGGTGTATCCACACCGCAGCACAAGCAGTTCCAACCGATGCTGAACTGACAGCACTGTCCAAACACGTCCTCTCAAAGATAAGCGAAATCAAACTGCTGAAGCTGCAAGATGATTCCTTATTCGCTTACCTTAGCACACTGTACGCGGTACTCACACATCAAGAAGATGTTGACAAAGATCTGGTGAAGTCGCTGTTGATGAAAATGGATAAAAACACGCATATAAATATGAGGACAGCACGCCTGATCGCTGAAGGCTTGCTTAAACCCTCTGCACGGAATGATAAGGCACTACAAGAAGTCCTCTCAACACATCAGATCTATGGAGACGATCTTGTACTTCTTACCTGTCTGCTTACCAAAAGTCGCGGCGGACAGTTGTGGCAAACTTTCCGTGAGGAACTGCCCTACATAGCGAGGCAAATTCAGTTGAACGGACATGTTAGGGTTATTATCAGTCATATTGAGGCAATGCCCGGGAATATTCCGCTTTCAGCCAAGCACTAAAAAAGGTCGTGAAGCAACGGTAAACTAACACCGATAGGTGTATAGTTTACAAGATTCAAAATCTCTTGCTGGCGAGGTTTGAAACCTCGCTAGCGGAAACCCGTAAAGCGTAGCAGTTCATGAAAAATCGCGTAAGCCGTGGTTAAAAAGACTTCAAGGAGTAGCACCCATGAAAATCACAAGCATTGAATATCGTACCGTCTCCATTCCCTTTCTTCCAGCAATACAAGAACACTCGGGCATGGAGTATCCAACAACGTTGATTTGGGTACACACAGATGAAGGTCTGACAGGGTTGGGTGAAAGCAATTCTCTACATAGCAATATTGCGGACCAAGCCGACCAGATCGCTGAAAGATATGTCGGCAAAAATCTTTGGGATATTGATCTCTCGTCCGAGTCATTTACCTTCCAGTCTGCCTTTTATGATTTGGCAGGACAGGCGTTGGGTATACCTGCACATAAGTTAATCGGTGAAAAACATCGGGATAGCGTTGAACTCGCCTACTGGTCGCCACCGATGCCGCCGGAAGCGACAGCAGCAGAGGCAGAACGTGCCGCGAACCTCGGTTTCCGCGTGCATAAACTCAAAGCACGCAAAGCAACTATCGTCGAAACGGCGCGCTTAACTAAAGAAGCGTGCGGACCCGATTTCCAGATTCGCGTCGATCCGAACACAGAATTCGGAGACTTGGAGACCGGGCTACGACTTGCCGATGAATTGCTCCCGTATAACATAGAAGTCTATGAAGATCCGATCCGATTTGAGGATTTATCTTGGTATCGTCAGATGCGGGAAAAGGTGGAGGTGCCAGTTGCACGGCATGTCGGGGGGCCCCAAGAGATTTTAAAGAACATCCGCGCAGATGCAGTGGATGCGATCAATACGGCGGGGAATGTCGCCGGACTTCGTAAGAGTGCCGCCGTTGCTGAAGCCGCTGACTTGCCGATCTGGGTGCAGATCTTCGCCTTCGGTTCGTGCGTCGCCTCGACCTTCGCCGCACACATGGCATGTACAATACCAAACTGCACGATGCCGATTGACGAACTCCCGCATATCCGCATCGACGACCTATCCGGCGGTAGCATGGACCTCTCTAACGGCGCAATCAACCTATCAGACGCACCCGGATTAGGTATCAGTCTTGATATGGATGCTGTTGAGCGGTATCGAATCCGTTAGAGAGTTGTCAGTTCTCAGTTCTCAGATTCGTAGGTGCGGTTACAAACCGCATCTACCCGAATTAAAATGAGGCAGGAAACCTTGCCCGCGTGAGAAAATATTTACAAAGCAGGCAGACTCTTTACAATGTCTACCGTCTTTAGGCTGACGGTAATGACGTGGGCGATGAGATTGACAATATATTGCGGCTGGTCGGTACGGTTCGGGTCGTTCACAATCCCGCTCCGTTTGTCTGTCTTGACGCGATACTGGTCTACGACCCACTCCAATGCCGATCGGTTGCCCAACCGATAATCATACGTCGCTGCGCGGATGCCATCAAGTGTGAGGAAGTCGTTGTATTTCAGCTGCGTCTTGTCTGTGGATAATTTCATCTTCTCAACGCGCCAGTCTATCGGCACCCCCGGCGTTTCGATGTATTTTAGTTGATCATATTTCGGAACCGATTCGTAGTTGACGTGGAGGTCTGCTAATGCTGCGCCTGCGTTGGCAAAACCCCAGAAATCTTCGGCAAAGGGAATATGCGGGAGGTCGCGCTTGAGGTTCGCCTGATACTTTTCGCGATAGTCGGGATGGTGCAAGAGTCCGTAGTTATAGTGGAAGATGTCCCGCTTGGTGATGGTCTCATCGCCGTAATGATTTTGGAATTCCGTCAATGCCCAATCGGTGATGTTCTCTTGTCGGTTTGTGCCGTCCTCATCGTAGGTATAGAAGGGGAAGGATTGTGTTTTTTCAAGGAAATCAAGGGATGGAATCATATCAACTATCAAAGATTGAAAAGATTTGTTACTCCCTACACCACTGACACAAATTACACGGTTTTCTGCTTCTGCCTTAGATGTAGGGAAAATAGATGGAAACTCTCGTACCCGCTCGTTCATCATCCGGTCAAAGTAAAGACTTGATTTCGTAAATGGACGATAGAGAGAGTGCTGAAGTTTTGCCTCCGAAAATTCAGCCATCTGTCCACCTTTCAACTTCTGTTTTAAACCGGAACTCCAACTGATTTTCGTATTGTCATACGCCACGAAATTATCAATACTCATAACTGACTTCTCTGGAATGACAAGCCACTTCAGTACCTGTGCATTGTAGAACTCCATCATTTGCTGAATGTTCTCAGTGAGGGTATACGAGTTGAAATTGTAAGTCCACACATCGCGATTTGTGCTAACTCCGAGGCTGTAGGTTTTGAAAATCACATCCACCGATGTCCCCTTCTGTGCCTTCGCCTCTTTAGTCCCCATCGGAATAAAGGTCTCAAATTCGGCGTGGAGTCCTTCGGCGAGCCACGTATATCG
>JAKZUG010000601.1:0-6067 GCA_047516705.1 Candidatus Poribacteria bacterium
TAATTTCGGGTGCCCGTTAACGAAAAACAGTCCTGCCAATGTGGTGCTTCCGTTAATTAAAAAATCTCTACGGTTCATGAATTTCCCTATTATGGTGTTTTATCGTAAACAGGACTTACACAAATTTAGCACGCGGTGCGACATTTTTTATTTTTAACCCCCTAAATCCCCCTTATCAGGGGGACTTACAAAGCAACTGCGTAAGTCTTAGTAAAATTCGGTTGTCAGTGGTCAGCAATCGGCAGTCAGTGGTCAGCAGTCGGTTGGCGAAGTTGCAAACCTCGCCAGCGAAGAGCAGGACCGGTTTGGTCTTGCCCGGTGCCCCTTCCCAGTAACGGGTGGGGACCCCGGTTACAAACCGAACCAACCGGGCCTGGCGAAAGGGATAAACTCGCTTACTGGGTTTTCTGCGAAAGTGCTTTAAAATAGCGTCGCAGCTGCTCCCGATACTGGAACGGAATGTCCTCAAGCTCTTTTGCGTGAGGCGTGGTTTCTAACTTCCGAACGATTTCGAGTAGCTCAGGATGCAAAGGCGGTATTTCCTGTGCAGACGTTTCAGGCGTTTTCGCCACCTCGGCTTTGCGTTGTTTACCGACATCCCGCTTTTGCAACGATTTTAAACTATCAAGCATCCGCGTCAAGATTTGCTCCTGCCTATCGAGCACCTGTTGGTCGAGTTCGCCTTGCCGGAGTGACTGCTCAACCCCTGTCATCTCTTCAGCAACCTCTTCGAGACTCCCCAACATTTGTGCCATCTGTTCTGCGCGCTCGGCGAGGCGTTCGGTCGCTTCCCTGATGAGATGCTGTTGCGCAGCGAGTTGACGCATCATCTGTTCAAATCCTGGGGTTTGTCCTTGCTCTCGCATCTGTTGGCTCAGATTTTGCGCCATTTGGTTCAATTGTTCCTGACTCTCGGCAAGTTGTTGCAGCTGCTCCAGCATGTTTTCCATGCCGCTGGCACGCATCTGTTGGTTCATCTGTGCCATTGCGTCAAGGAGTTCAAAGATAGCCTGATTCAGATCTGAAAGTGCCATTCTCTGAATCGGCATAGCCAGACTCGGCTGTCTGTCTTCCAAAGCACGTGCCGCACGGGAGAGCGCGTCGTTTGAGGCATTCAGATGCCACACAACCTTGGGCGGGACTTCCATTTGTCGGTTACCCAGTTCCCAAAGCTTAGTGGAAAGTTGAGCGATACCCTCTGCTGTACTCAGTTCATCCGCCGCAAGATTTTGCAATTGCAAAATCTCACTCGGAATATAAGCTTCTGTCTGCCCAGCAATGATGAGGTCGTTTGTTTTAGAAAGCACTTCTTCATGAAGATGCGAGAGGTGAAGTCCGCTTTCAACGGCTTCGCGCATAGCAGTCAAGGTTTCGTTAGCGTTCGCGCCTTCCATAAATTCCAAAGCATTATCTAAGCCTTGTGCGAGTTCTGCCAGCGTCTGTTCCGCGTCTCTTCCAGATTCAAGTGCCTCTGTGTTCTGTCCACTTCGGAGATTCTCACTGGTAGTTTCAAGGTCTTCAGATAGGTTATGATCCTTGGCAAACTGGTTGAGGCGTTTAACTTCATCTGCGAGTCGTTCTATCTGTGGTGGTGCGTTCTCCTTATTCTCCGCGAGTTCAGCCATATCCGCGCCGAGTTTGTCTAATTTTTCGCTGAGTCTACCGAATTCTTCACTGACTCGATCCTCTTTTTGTGCGAGTTGGTTTGCAGATTCGGATTCGGGTGATGTCTCCAAGGTATCCATGAGTTCCTTCTGTTGTTCAGCGAGTGCCTTTGCCTGTTTGGCGGCGGCTTCAAGTTCCTGTTGGAGGAGAATCTGTTCATAGAGCGACTTGGCACGTTCCAACTGCTGTAAAAACTGCTCTTGGCTGAGATTTGCCTCCATCATCGATTTCTCCTGCTCACTCAAATTCTGCTTCGACAACGCCTCAGATAACTTCTGCAAAATCTCTTTATGTTCCTCGGAGAGTGCCTTCTCCATCAGTTTTTGCAGCTCCTGATACTTCTGTATCGTCTCAGTGTCAAAGAGTTGCTTCTGCTCCATATCCTTCGCTGTCTGCTGCATATCTTCAACTAACTGCTTTGCCGTCTGCTCAATCTGTTTCTGGTTTTCAAGCACTTGTTGCATCAGGTTTTCATCGTTGAAAGAGAGTTCTTGGTTCTTCCTAATTTTACCGAGGAGCGTGTCAATCAAACCGGTTGCATCTGCTTGCTCATCAACGAGTTCTTCAAGACCTCGTTGTTCTGTTTCCTGTTCGGTCGCAACTGAATCATATAATTCGGAGAGTGACGGGAAGCGGAGTGTATAAGTTGGAGATTTACCAATATTCGGACCTGAGACATTGTCGTTATCCAAGGCTTGGACGTAATAAGCGAGTGTTTCACCCGGAAAAATGCCGATCCAATCCACATCCCATGTGTATGCTACGGAGACCGATCTGGGTACAGGTGCGGTCTCTACATTCCACCGCTTTAAGGGTACGTTTATCTCTTCAGCACTCTCTGCCTCAACGCGATATACCAGTTGAAGTGCTTGTATACCGTAGTCATCCATTGCCTCCACCTTTAGTTCCACTAACATAGCGTTATCCAAAACGGTGTCCCGCGCGGGTGAAACAATATTGACATCAGGTACGGCATCTTTGAAGACAGTAAGCGTATAGTTAATAGGATCGCGATTTGTAAAACCTTCAATATCGGTAATTTGGATACGGTAGTTTCCACTCTGCTGTGCAATAAAAGTCCCTTTCATTGTCCGAGGCATAGAATTCACTTCCGGCACCTGTCCGTCTCCGATCAGCTGCGGAGTCGTCTCCGGTAGATGTCGGGCTGCGATCTCCAATTCGACATCGCTGGATTCTTCAAACGCGAGGTGCGCCTCTTTAAGTGGTTTGTTACTTTCTCCAGTAAATACGATCTCCGTTCCGAAAAGTGCCTGTATATCGCCCGTGTTTGCTGGAAACGTCTGGGATTGCAGACGTGTGTAAGCCGGGTAGTTAAGCCGATACTGGAATTGAGTGACAATCGGTTCGTCGCTAATCATTATTTGATACTGTGCCGATGCTACCTCTTTGACAGAAATATAGTATTGTAGCGGACGGTTAACATTTTCGAGCGTCACATGGTAAGACGGAATAGTATCTGGAACTTGTAGGTCGGTCGCGCCGTGCATAGGTATTGATTGCCATTCTACGGCTGAGGCGTTCTTGTTGCCGTCTCCGATACGGTAGTAAAGTGTAACGGTCGCGCCGATGTGTCCGCTCACCTTAGCGGCAACGTTAACATCGGTTCCGCGTTCAATTTGCGTATTGCCGGGCTGAATTTCTGTAATCTGAATGGCTTGTTTTAGATTTCCCTGACTGTCTGGTAGTGTCTTTGGCAAAGTCTGGAAGGTTGTCGCAAAACCGTTGAAGGCGTTGGGCAAGAGAAAATGGGTGAGGAGCAAGAGACCTACGCCAGCGACAGCGATACCTGCGTTGCGTTTAATTTTCCGAAATTCGGTTTTAAACACCTGTCCACGTTGAATGTGTTTCATGTCTTGATCGGTCTGGATAATGAGATGTTCAATGAATTCCGGGGCATAGCCAAGTCGATTATCTGCCAAGTTCTTCCAAAGTTGTACGGCACTGAGAATCCGGTTTTCGGATGCGAGTTCGCTTTGTACTTGCGTCGATTCGAGGCGCGATGCGACTGCAGCGTCTGTGAACCTTCTGCAGAGCGGTATAATAAGCGTCCGGATCACTACGTAGATGGCAATGCCAATCGATAATAAGAGAATCCCGATACGTACCCAGAACCAGAAGGAAGCCTGTTGGACTTGGAAACTTACGTTTAGAATGACGAGTGTGCCCACCATGACGAGTATCAGAATACCGACGCACTTCAGCAAGCCTTCGGAGAAAGTGAGCCACCACCATTGTCGCCGGACAGCATGTAAGCGAGCAATTAAGTTTTCGTAAGCTTGGTTTACGTTTTGTCTATCCATTCCATTTATCCCTTTAATGTGTTAGCGCATACACAGCAATATTAACCGCCATCTTTGCAGCGAGTTCCCGTACCTGTGGCGTATCCTCTGGGTGTACATCGGCATCTTCAAGTCCATCACCGATATCAGAACTGTAAGCATAGTAAACAACCATCCGTCCATCGTGAAAGAGACCAAACCCTTGTGCCGGTTCGCCATCATGTTCATGAATTTTCGGTAACCCGTTCAGCTCATAGAAACACCGGTGAATTAGATGTGTACTCGGTATCGGTTGGAGTTCTTGTTCGGGAAACACCCTTTGCATTTCACGCCTAAAACTTTTGTCGAGTCCGTAATCATCGTTGGCAAACAAAAACCCACCGTTCATAAGATAATCCCGTAACGCCTCAACCTCAGCTTCGGTTAGTTGAATATTTCCGTGCCCTACAAGGTATAGCATCGGGTACTGGTAAAGCGTATGATCCGTTAGTTTCAGGATTACGCGGTCCTCAGCGGTCTCAATATCCGTTCGCGTCCGGAGGAGCCTGAGCCAATTTTTAATAACAGTTGCGTCTCCATACCAATCACCACCGCCGCTATAATGAACCTGGGCGATCGTCATTGGTGCCCGAGAAGCGAGCAAGCTTTGTCCAATATGTCCACCCACTGCTGTGAAAAATAGGAGGCAGCCGATTAAAAAAGGGTTCCGTCTTATGAATCGTATCATAGCACACTGTTCCGCTAAGTCAGCCCGATCCGTTTGCGTAAAAACCATTCTGTGCCTAACAATCCGATGACCGTAATGAGAATTAACGGATGGCTCCAGAGTTCTCGCTCTGCATCAACAAATATCGGATTTTGGACCTCGGCAACATTTTCTGGTAATGATTCTGCATCCACCATTGCAAAATAGGCACCGCCCGTTCCGGATGTAAGTTCCTTCAAAAGGTCTTCGTTGAGTTGCGGCACCTCCAATTCGGCAAGCTGTGGATGAACATGAATATCAATTTGATCTTCGCCTAACGTCTGATTGCCTGTTCTCGCGGTCGCACGGATGCGGTAAGTTCCATTGTGTAGTAGCGCAAATTGAGCACTGTAGAGATTTCCCGTATCAGTAGGGGTCGCGGTTGCGGTCTCGGTTATGCCGCGGATCTGGAGTTGGAAAGGCGCGCCTTCAGGTGGAACAACTTCAAATTGAACGGTTGCATCTGTCTGCGTAGTGCGGTAGGCTTCAGAGTATAGGGACACCGTAACCGTCGCTGTGTCTCCTATAGCATAACTGCTGGCATCTGTAGTAAGGTGCAATTTATCGTCATCGGTGTTCGTTGCCATCCATCGAAGCACCTGTGCCCAGAAGCGTGCATAGATGTCTTGATCACGGGTATCTTGAAAAGTATTGACCCCGAAATCCCAATTCCAGAGTCCTTCTGCTGCAATAAGTAGGCTTTTGCCTAAACCCGCTCTCTGCAGAATCAGAATAGGATCCCCTTTTCCGCTTTCCATAAGGGGGGTCGCTCCACCTCTCAGGCGAAACCCACTAAAGGATCGAGACAGTGCTGGCATGTTTCGCCACGCGGATGCGTTATTACTGGCTAAAGTCGAAGCTTGATTTTGTTGCGTGTCCACAAGCTGCAACATCGGGTGAAACATACCGGATGCGGTCAGTTGTATAGTGAATTCAGCATCGTGTCTACGACAGCCGTTTCTCGGAATGTCAATCGGCAAAAGCTGCGCCAATTCCGTATTTCGGAGTCCATTCATACCGAGCATTCTGCGAGAAGGGAGAAATATAATCGGTTTTCCCTGTATCTCAACGAAATCAACAATTGCACCTTGCTGCGCGGTGGTAAGATGTTCATCTCCTAAGTCCCCCAAAATTAACACATCGTATTTGGCAAGCTGCGCATGTGTTTCAGGGAACCGCGGGGTTTCCGATGTTGGTGTTATTTGTGGATAATATCCATCTAAACGACTGAGGACACTACCAGTGGGTGGAAACCGCTTCGATTTGTTCCGTAACAAGATTGCACAAGTAGCCTCAATATTAGGATCTCGTTCGAAGGCGCGTTTTAGATATGTGTACTCCCATCTGGGTCTGCCTT